>JACMMA010000398.1 GCA_014379275.1 Armatimonadota bacterium
GATCTTGACTTCGCGTACATCCCCGGTCAGAAAGGAGTAGAAGCCGGATCCGCCGAAAACGCCGACCGTCGCGGAGGGTGTCGATTGTTGCGTATCAGTTGTTGCGGGAGATGTCGCCATATACCCATCGTTCGTTCCCTAGAGCGGTTATTCCTGCGTTCGGTTCTCGATTTCGCGCCAAAGTAACAATAGTTGGTGTCGGTATAACTGCCCATCGCGGGTCGCGTATGTGTTCGACAGATGCTTTTGCAATCGGTCTCGCCACGCCTGCGCCGCGACGTCGTTGCCTTTCCGTCGGTAGGCAAGCGTTAGGAAAGCGGCGTTGAAGGGGTCGGTCCGTAACTTTTCGCTTTCCAACAGCGTTTCGATCGCGTCGTCATTGCGTCCGGAACGGTAGTACAAACCGCCGAGCGTGTTGGTGTACGTCGCCATCTCGTCGGCGACATCCGGTTCGTCGCCGACGCGCGCCGCGCGAACGGCCTTCTCACTTAACGAAACGGCTTTCTCCAGAAGCTGTGGGTCGCCGATGGCCGGCGTGAACGCGGCGAGCCACGCGGTGTTATTGGCGTCGAGTGGGGTGGCCTTTGTTTCATCGATCTTTATCAGGGCGCGCTGTGTTTCTCGCGCGTAATCGCCCGTATCGCCGCGTAGCAGGTTCGCCTCCGCGTCGCTTGCTACATCATCGCTTCGCAATATTTTCGCCAACTCGATGCCGCCCTGTGCGTCGGACAACCGGAGTAGGGCTTCGCCCCGTAGCAAACGGATCGCCGCGTCATCTTTATGGGCGAGATAGGTCTCGGCGACGCGAATCGCTTTCCGCCACGCGCCCGCTTTCCCGTGCGCCGCCATCTGCTTCCGTGCTTGAAACCACCGACGACGCTCGGCAAGGAAAACGGCGCGGTCGGGCTCCACCGGGGCCGGATCGCCGATGCCGAACCCGCCGAACGTGCCGCGTTCGACCGCTCGCTCGATCGTCCCCCAGAGAACGAACCCCCCGAAAAGGCAGGCAATAAAACCGACGATGAGTAGCAGATGGCGTCGGCTTCCGGCATCGGTTTCTAGCATGGCAAAATGATTCTTTCTCATGACACTTCCGGATACATCATACCTAATGTCGGCAGTAATCTTTATAAAGTCGGGAACGCCATGCGCGATTTTTCAGTAAACGACAACGGACAATATCTGCCCGCGACGCGAAACGGTCCGTTTGCTGGTCTGCGCGTCGTAGGTTTTATTGATGGAAGGAAATATTATTCTATGTCCGACGACGCTCGACCGCCGAAAGCCGACGCGCCGAAGCCGAAAGACGCACCACTCTCATTCTGGCAGAATCTTTTCGCCCACGATCTCGTCGCTTCGTTTGTTGTCTTTTTGATCGCGATTCCGCTGTCACTGGGGATCGCGCTGGCGTCGGGTGCGCCGATTTTGGCCGGTCTGATCGCCGGTGTCGTCGGCGGAATCGTTGTCGGTGCGCTCGGCGGCTCCCCCCTTCAGGTTTCCGGGCCCGCCGCCGGCCTCACCGTGATCGTCGCCGAGACGATCTCCCGGTTCGGCTGGGCGACCACGGCTACCATCGTGGTTTGCGCGGGGTTGATTCAGATCGCGTTCGGGTTCTTGAAAATTGCCCGTGCCGCCCTCGCCATATCCCCGGCAGTGGTGCACGGTATGCTTGCCGGTATCGGCGTCGTCATTACTCTGGCGCAACTTCATGTAGTTTTGGGTGGCAAGCCGGAATCAAACGCTTTCGCCAACATCAAGGCGTTACCCGCGCAGGTCATGGACCTCCACGCCCCTTCGGCGATCCTCGGCGTGGCGACGATAGCGTTCCTGTTCGCGTGGACGAAGGCCCCTGCCGTTCTGCGCAAGATTCCCGGCTCGTTGATCGCCGTGGTCGTGGGAACTATCGCCTCGCAGTTCATGCACTTTCCGACCAACCTGCGTGTCGACCTGCCGGATAATCTGCGGGCCGGTCATATCGGACCCCAGTTGCCCGCGCTAAGCGACTGGAACAACATCCTGATCGCCGCCGCGACCATCGCCATCGTCGCGTCCGTGGAATCGCTCCTGTCGGCGGTCGCGGTGGATAAAATCAGTGGGGGGACGCGCGCCAATCTGGACCGGGAACTCATCGGGCAGGGCGCGGGAAACACCCTATCCGGGTTGCTCGGCGGACTGCCGGTCACCGGGGTTATTGTCCGCTCCTCGACCAACGTGAACGCGGGCGCGAAAACCCGTGCGTCGGCGATTCTACACGGCGTCTGGATTCTGGTATTCGTGCTCGTTGCGGCGACCCTTCTGGAAATGATCCCACTTTCCGTGCTTGCCGGTCTGCTCGTGTTCGTCGGGGTGAACCTCGTATCCCCCGCGCATATAAGGGAGATGTTGCACAACCGGGAATGGCCGATCTACTTCACCACGCTGCTCGCCGTCGTTTTTCTGAACCTGTTGGAAGGGGTGGCGATAGGCATCGGGCTTGCCGTGATATTCCTGCTCCGACGGCTAGCGAAGATCCACATCGACATCGAGGAACAGGGTGATCGCTGGCACGCCCGCATCGAAGGATCGCTTACTTTCCTTTCTGTCCCCGCTCTGACCGCGCGACTCGCCGAGATCCCGCCCGGAGTGGCGGTGGACATCGACCTGATGGTGGACTTCATGGACCATGCCGCGTTCGAGGCTTTGCATTCCTGGCGCGCTGTACAGGAGAAAAGCGGCGGCAAAGTGGACTTAGACGAACTCCATGAGGCGTGGTACGAATCGGCGGAAGGCGGCGACCCGAAAAGGGACCGCTCCCGTTCGCAACTGGTCTCGCGCCGGCCTGAAGCCGTCGTCCCGGCATCGGCAGAGATATAGCTTCGGGGTTGCTGCCGCTCAGCAACCCGTCGAAATCGGAAAGTCTTCGACGAACTAGATGCACGAAAGGCATTGATCTTATGGATGATTTGAAAGAGTTTTTGCAAGGCGCAGCGAAGTTTAATGACACGGAATCGCTTCCCGTCAAGCCGCTGTTGGAACGACTGGCGCGCGAGGGACAGGCGCCGGAAGCGCTCTTCCTCACCTGCGCCGATTCGCGTGTCGATCCTCTCCTGATCATGCAGGCACAACCCGGTGACCTGTTTATCTTGAGAAACATCGGCAACCTTGTCCCCAAAATCAACAGCAAAGATTCCTCGGTGATGGCGACGGTCGAGTATTCTGTCGGCGCATTGGGCGTAAAAACGATAGCTATCTGTGGTCACTCCGACTGCGGCGCGATGAAAGCGGTGCTGTCGAAAAAGGATCTGACCGAGATGCCGCACGCCAAGGAATGGCTGGCGGCAGCCGAACAGAGCACCGCGAACTATGAGAATGGCTACGACCAGGTGCAGTTCGAGAGCGATCTGCCGGAGCACGACAAGCTCTCGAAAGTCAACGTCGTGACGCAGTTCGAGAACCTGTTGACGTACCCGGCAGTGCGTGAGGGTATTGAGAAGAACACACTCCGCCTTATCGGGATGTGGTTCGACATCGGCAATGCCACGGTCGAGGTATACGACCCGACGCGCAAAACGTTCATACCAATAGACCAGGAGGAAGTCGAGGATCACAAGAAGCATCCACTCACCGTGACAGCATCAGTGCTCGGTTCCGCTGTCGCTTGCGCGGCTTGGGATGGTCATTTCGACGCGGCTCTGACGGCGGTGACCATGATAGGGCTGTGAAGAATAGGTTCAGCAGACGATCATGAGATTCGGTAGACTTCGGCAGGCGAATCCGTAATGTTCCCGGTGTGCCAGGGATGTCTGCCGAATTTTGTTCGCGACGCAGGATGCAAGCAAGCATCCTGCGTTTTGCTTTTTGTGTTCGCTTCATCTGCCCGTGCCCAGGCGATTAATACGCTTCCCGCGCGCGAGATGAAAGGAAAACAGAGCCGCGACACACCGGTCTACACTCCCGTTCCCGAAGTCCGTCGCTGCCGCGCAAAATCAGGCCGCGCGCCGCCGCGTCGTGCCCGTCTGAGGCGGCAAATATGGAATGTCCGCGCAGTGTATGCGATAATCGAATCACATGGCTACGACGCGATTCTGGGGTACGGTGACATCGGTTCGGGCGCGACTCACGCTCGCCAAGTTCGAGAGTGAAACCCACCCGACATCCGACGGGCATTATCTGAGGATCTCGGGAACCCGCACGAGCGGTGCGAACCCACCCGAACCCGGTACATTCCTGGTCGCCGTGGGACCGAAGGCGCACGAGGAAAAGCGATTCGCGGTCGGTGACCTGGTGCGCGGCGACGGCGATCCGGTGCCGGAAACCAACCGCGATGTGTGCGCCGACCTATACCGCGCCCGCACGGTTCACGTTCTGGCGCGGGCGAAAGACCAGAATATGCTCCGCCCGCCGGACCCGCCGCGCACCGACGCCCCGCTCACGCCGGAAGCCGCGACCAAAGCCGCGCGCCGCCTGCTCGACCCCGCCAACCTCGACCAAAGCGGATTCTGCGAGCCGTGCCCCTATGGAACAATGGTCGCGGTTGTGCGCCTGTCCGACCCGCGGGACCTGCGGCGCGGCATCTGGTCGAAAGTCCCCGCGTGTCTCGGTCCGGCGGACTGCCCGCATTACCGAAAGCCGTGATCCGTAACCCATTTCATGCTTCCCGTGTCTGATAGTCACGTCTAAAATCAAGGGGTTCAGCAGGAAATGGGACTTGTCTTTTTCGGGGTGTTGATTTTTCTGGCGTCGCTTTTCATGCCGCGTACTATCGGCACACAAAATACTTCTGGCTTCGCGTGGATGGCGCGGGTGCTCGGCGTCTTGCTCGCGGTCGGGGGTGTCATTTCGTCGGGCGTGACCACGGTCCCGGCGGGGTACCGAGGCGTCCTGCTCCGATTCGGTGCAGTAAATGGTGTTCTGACGGAAGGGATACACGTCATCGCACCGCAGGTGAACACAGTGGAGCTAGTCGAGGTGCGCACACAAAAGGAAGAGGCGCAGTCGGCGGCGGCGAGCAAGGATCTTCAGACCGTGACCGCGACCGTGGTGATCAACTACCACGTGTCGGAAGAAGGGGTAGGCGATCTGTACAAAAAGGTCGGGCGGGACTTCCGCAGCCGTATCATCGACCCGGCGACGCAGGAATCTGTGAAGGCGGTGACGGCGCGGTATACCGCCGAAGAACTGGTCCGCCTACGCGACCGAGTGAAATCCGAGTTGCAGACCGAGATTAAGAACCGCCTGACCCCGTATTACATCGTGGTTGAACCGAACGGTGTTTCGATTACGAACTTCACGTTCAGCGAACAGTTCATGCAAGCCATCGAGTCTAAACAGGTCGCCCAGCAGACCGCAGAGAAACAGCGGTATGTTTTGCAACAGGCGAAATTGCAAGCCGAGACCGCGATCACCGAAGCGCGCGGTAAAGCCGAGGCAGCACGGGTGAACGCGCAGGCGTTGAATGCGCAGGGTGGTTCTCGGGTACTGGCGCGGGAATGGATCGAAAAATGGGACGGTAAAGTGCCTACCGTCGCGGGTGGCTCCGGTTCCGGGATGATAATCGATGTGCGTGAACTGATGAAAGAGGGCGGCCTGAACCAGAGCGGGGCGAAGGGGCAGTAGTTTCCGGGGCGGGGAGATTCATCCTTCCGAATGAAGCTTTCCGCCCTGACGCACTTGCGCGACATCGCGGTGCATTTGCGCGACGAGCTCTTCGAGCGAATCGAACTTCTGCGTTCCGCGTAAAAAGTGGTGGAACTGTATGTTCATCGTTTGGCCGTACAGGTCACCATCGAAGTCGAGTAGATAGGCTTCGACGGTGCGCGGAGCGTCTATTCCCGGTGTCACCGTGGGGTTTGTGCCGATGCTGATGGCGGCGGGACAAGTGTCGGAGTTGGCGGACTTTATTTCCTCCCCGGCACCCGACACCCGATACGCGACGCCCGCGTAAACGCCCGCGCCGGGGACCAGTATTCCCGGCCCCGTTCGCAGATTCGCCGTCGGGAACCCGATGGTACGACCTAGCTTCCGCCCGTGGACGACTTCACCCGTCAGGGAATAGGGGATGCCCAGTAATGTTCGCGCCGCCTCCACTTGTCCTCCGAGAAGCATCTGGCGAATGGTGGTGGAGCGACAGGGCACGCCGCCGACAAAAACCGGCGGTAGCGTGATCGTCTGAAACCCGTATTGTTCCCCGGCACGCCGCAGATGAGCGATGTCGCCGGAACGGTCACACCCGAACCGGAAGTCGTCGCCGACGATCACCGCGCGGGCATTAAGCCGTCCGACGAGCCACTCCCGGACAAACTCATCCGGCGTCAGGGCGGCGAGGGCACGATCAAATGGCGCGACGACGGTTTCCTGTGCACCGAAGGAGCGCAACCGATTAAGCCGCATTTCGATTGGATCGAGTAGCAACGGCGTCCGGGCGGGTGCGAACAACGCGGACGGGTGCGGGTCGAACGTCAGCGCGGTAGGGACCCAGCCGTTCTCGTCCGCGACACGGACAGTTTCGGCAAGCAACGCCTGGTGTCCGCGGTGTACGCCATCGAACACGCCGATAGCTACCGCACGGTTCGTCATTTTCGGGGTTTCGCTCACTCGCTTTTTCCTTGGTCCTGCAAGGGAAACACTTTGAACGGCTGCGCGGTTCCCGTTTCGGCGTTATATCGGGCGAGGGCGAGAAGACGCGAGTTGTGGAGAAGGCAGAGGGATGGTTCCGCTCCTAGCCCCCCCGCCCCCAATCCTGGGGGAGCCGGAAGGGAGGAAGTTCGTTCGCCGATCGAGTGTAACGGCTCCGCCTGTTGTGTTCCGGCTCCCCCAGGATTGGGGGCGGGGGGGCTAGGGGCATCCACGCGTACGGCCCGCCCCATCAAAATATCGGACGCGGCGTCATCCGTCAGGGAAACGGTGGGGAAATCGAGGGCGGCTTCCATCGGCACCAGGGCGTCTGGCGTCAGCGTTTCCCACCCCACCGCGTTTCCGAGTGTGAAGTGCCCGACCGCCGTCCGGACCAGGGTCTTCATGTGCGCGGGTAGACCGACCGACTTGCCGAGATCGGCGCAAAGCGTGCGAATATACGTCCCGCTACCGCAAGATACATGCAACGTTGCTTCGGCACGCGCGCCGGGCGTGAAGTCGCTCAGACTGATGTCGAATATCTTGGCGGGACGGGCGTCGCGCTCCACGGTGATTCCGGCCCGGGCGAGTTCGTAAAGCCTTTTGCCTTCGTGGTGCACGGCGGAAACCATCGGCGGAATTTGCTGAATGTCGCCGATGAATTGCGGGATCGCGGCGGACAATATCTCCTCCGCTAATGCGGACGCGTCGGCGGATTCGGTTTCCACGCCGCTCGCATCCTCACTGGTGGTCGCGGAGCCGAATACCGCGCGAGCGATGTAAACCTTCGGTTCCAGTGGGAGATAGGGTAAAAGTCGCGTCGCCTGTCCGACGGCGACGACCAGGACCCCTGTCGCGTCCGGATCGAGTGTGCCGGCATGACCGACGCGCTTGGTTTTGAGAACGCGACGTACTCGCGCCACAACGTCGTGCGAAGTCATCCCGGCAGGCTTGTGAATATTGACGATGCCGTCTACGGAAGGCATTTCGCCGCTTCATCCCGTTTCGCGTAGTAAAGTTGGTGCCGTTCCTCAGCAGGGTAGAACCGGCTGGCGGGACGTACTTGCGTTGCTATCGGGAAGGCGAACCGCTCCGTTTTGTTCAAAGACGCGATGACCGAACGCGCCGTTTTCGCTTGCGCCGCGCTCTGCGCGAATACGAAAGACCGGTATGCCCGTCCGATGCTGTCGGGGGAACCGGGGCGCGGTGCCGTCGGGTCGTGGGTGTTGAAAAACTTGTCGAGCAGCGTCTCGTACGGCACCTTCTTTGGGTCGTAAATGATTGTTGTGGCCTCGACATAGCCGCTACTTTTCTGGTGGCTCGTCTGATACGTCGGATTCGGGAGTGTGCCGCCCGTGTAGCCCGTCTGCGTAGCGATCACACCCGGAAGATCGCGGAATGCTTCCTCCGTCCCCCAGAAGCATCCGCCCGCAAACACGGCGACCTCGGTGCCTGACGGAACCGCGAGCGCACGCGCCGGGCGGTCAAGGTGTGCCTCCCCAAAATCAGGCGTCGCCATGTTGCGCGCCCAAACGGCGAACCCGGCGGAGGCGGCGCAAAGGGCGGCGATTGTGATGGCGAATGGTCTGGTCATGTACGTTAAATGTAGTCGAAAAATCGGTTGAACCAGTTGGCATTGGCGGAGAGGGGGTGTCGGCCGTCGTATCGCTCGCATAAAAGCGGCTTGTCGACGTGACGGTATCCGGATGCGAGAAGTTCTTTGGTGACCCGGACCATCACATTCTGAGAAACTTTCTGGTCGTCCGGGCAAACACTCCAGATCGTCGTGAGCTTCCCGAACGTGGAAAAACGAACCGCAAAGATCGTGTTCCATGTGGGCGACTTGTCGGAAAGTTGAATCCAGCCCAGATCCGTGAAAAACGAGGCGTCCTGTACGTCACGATCTATCTGTAGCTCGCGCCCGACGATCCGTTCGAGTCGCGGCTTGATGAATTCGACTTCCCGGATTGCAGCCTCATAATCAAAGGTCGCCGGGCAATCCAATTCCTCGGAATCATCCGCCTCCCGTAACCACTGGCGCATCTGTTCCTGAATGATCTGCTTGACGAATAATTTCCCGCTGAGTTGCGTTTGGGTCATATTCATTTTGTCCCGTGTGCTTCCAGCCAAGCCTGCTCTGCAAGACGCGCGATCACGAGACTTTGCTCCCATCGGTCGGAAAACTCGCTGCCGTCGGGTAAGGTCAGTGCGTAGCGCGGGGGACCCAACTCCGGCGCGAAAGGGAACACGTCGCCCGGCACTGCTCCGTCTAGCCAGTGGCGCATCGCTGTCTTCCACAGGGAGACGAAAAACTGGGCCGACTGGCCGGAACCGTCGCCGATGTCTACCTGCACCGCTTCACCGTTCGACACGCGCCCGTGCAAATGCGATACCCTTGACAGGATCGGCGCCATGCGCTCCCCCGCACGTTCATCCGCCCACCCGTAAAACTCTCCGACCACGACGAAATGCGATAGGTCGCCGGTGAAACGCATTTCCGGGACGGCTTCCATCAAAGCGACCGATTGCGGGATATTCTCCGTGAAGTTATTGCGGTGTGTTTCCACAAAGAAAGGGAGGTTTTGCGTCGCGGCGGCTTTCTGTCCGTGCCGCACCAATTTCGCCACGGTTTCAAGCGGCGTGAACGCATCGGCAAGTTGGGCGAACACGAAATCGGCTCCGAGGCGCACCGCGCGGTCGATTGTGCGGTCAATATCGTCGGTCGTGAACGGGCGATGCCCCAACACGAGTCGAAGCCCGTGGCGATCCAGTGCGGCTTTGACTTCGGTCTCGCTGTTGTCGTCGAGCCAGCATTCCACCGCCTCGAAACCCGCCTCTTTCACCCGCGCAAACTTTTCGTCGTGTGTCCATTGCGCCTCGGCAGATGCGTTCATCGGGAGCTTCGACAGCCCCCAAAGGGCATGGTGGAGACGAAGACGGGGTGGATCCTGACTACCATCGTTGTAGCGTGCGAGGTCGGTTGGCATGCAAGATTATGACACCTGGTAACTAGTGATGTCAAGTGAAAAGCGAAAATCGCGCTGGCATAGTGAAAATGATACGCAACAGGAAGGCAGAATCCTATAAGCTAAATTATGCGATCTACAGAGCAGTTACGTTACGAAACAGAAGTTGCTCCACGGATAACACCAACTGGTCCGCCGAATAAGGGCGCATAATGTAGCCCTCTACGTTAGCATTCCAGTAGCGTACCGGCCCACACCCGCTGGATTTGACGGTTTCCAACAATATCTTGGTTTTCGCCGTCGGGTATTCTTGCCGAAACGTCGCGGTCAATTCGCTTCCATCCATCTCCGGCATGACGAGGTGAGCGAAGATAACCAGAGGCACTTCGTTTTTCTCTGCGATGACATTCATCGCCTCTGTGCCATCGCCGGTTATGATCACTGTGATACCTTCATCGGCAAGGATCTTGGCGGCTTTACTTGCTTCCCGATCACCGTAGCAGGAAAAGAGTACATAGCTCATCCGAAGACCCGCCGCCTCAGCGTATGCCCACGATTCATTTTGCAGATGCCAAAACATCGCTCAAAGTTTGTGCTGTTCGTTCACTGCCGTGAGAAGTTTTGCTTCCGCGTCGGCGAGGGGACCGGGGAGGGAGCAGCCCGAGGCCAATTTGTGCCCCCCGCCGCCGAATTGCGCCGCGACCGCCGATACATCGAACGGCTCCTTGGAACGGAGCGAAACGCGGAACAGGCCGCTTTTCGTTTCGCGCAGGAATAGGGCTACCTGAGTCCCGCGCACCGACTGCAACTGCGTGGAAACGCCGTCCGTGTCGTTATCGGCGGCACCGGTTTCGGCGAAATCGGCTTGTGTCACCGAGGACCAAACGACCCTGCCGTCCTCCGAGATTTGCATCCGCTCTAATGCGCGACCTAAAATTTTCTGTGATGCAAATGAGCGATTCTCGAACACGGCTTCCGCAATCGGGTTCGGCGACGCACCTATTGCCGTGAGTGCGGACGCGATCTGAAACGTCTGCGGGGTCGTGTTGCGGAAGCGGAACGAACCGGTATCGGTCAGAATCCCGCAAAGCAGATTCTCGGCAATCGGCACCGTGATCTCCGTGCCGAGCGAGACGAGAAGATCGAACACGATCTCCGCCGTCGCCGCCGCGTTGCCGTCCAACAGTTGAATCTGTCCGAACGGTTCCCCGGTGACATGATGGTCTACGTCCATGATCACCGGGGCGGACTCTACCACCGGGCGGGCGTTCCCGATGCGCGTCAGGTCGCCGGAATCTACCACGATGGCGAGGTCGAAATCACGCCGGTCGGAATCCGTCTGTACCGTCTCCGAACCCGGTAGAAAGGCTAAGTTCGCCGGTACCCCGTCGGACGATAGTAGGACCACCTCTTTTCCGATCGCAATCAAGCCCAGTCCCAGCCCCAGTAGCGAGCCTAACGCATCCCCGTCCGGATTGACGTGGCACGCAAGAACGATCCGCCTCGCTTCCGCAATCGCGGCTATAGCGGCAGGCGTCTGCTCACGCGGCGTCGGCGCGACGAGGAAGGGGTTCATGAGGGCGCCCTATCCCCCGGTCCCTTTCCCCCCTCGGAAGGGGAGCCAGATTCCGGAGACACTTCGCTACCGGCAACCGCCACCTCCGTTTTTCCTTCCGGGGAAGAGGGGGTGTGGGACAGGGGAGACGCCGGGGACTCGACGGGCACATCCACCTGTGGGTTCTCGGTGAAGAACTTCTGCTCTTCTTTCAAAAGTTCGAACATCCGAACACCCTTCTCGACGCCGGTATCGTAGCGGAATTGTAAGGTCGGCACCGTCTTGAGTTCGAGCATCGCGCCGAGTAGTCCGCGCAGAAAGCCGGACGCACCCTGTAGCGCCTTCACCGCCAGCGTTTTTTCTTTGTCGTCCCCCATGCAGGAAACGAACACCTTTGCGACCGTAAAGTCGCGGGTGACTTCGACGCTGTTGATCGTGACGAGTGCGACACGCTCATCGCGCATCTCTTTTTGCAGAATCTCCGAAAGGTCGCGCTTGATCATCTCGCCGACCCGTGCTTGCCGTATTGTTGGCATAATTTTTTTCCTACAACATTTCTATCGAGTAGCCGTCTAACACCACGCGGAAATCGCCTTCCACGTGATCCACGACTTTCGACAATACCGCGTTGGCGAAACGCGCTTCGTTTGACACCACGGCGATTCCTAGCACCGCCCGCCGCCAGATGTCGTTCTCATCTACCTCGGCGACGGACACATTAAACGCGTTGCGGATATGCGCGATCAGGCTTTTGAGCACCTGCCGCTTGTCTTTCAAACTATCCGCGCTGTCAATCGTTAAGTTCAGCGTCAACACGCCAATATGCATGCTTGCACCCCCCACCCCCTCTCCGTGCCGGAGAGGGGGAGTGCCGGTATAGCGGGGGATTTGAACCGGCGGCGATAAAACTCACATCCCGTCTTACTCCCCCTCTCCGGCACGGAGAGGGGGTGGGGGGTGAGGTTTCCTTAATCCAACGTGCGCGGAATCGCCCGCATCTCGAACGATTCCATGGTGTCGCCGACCTGCAGGTCGTTATGACCGCGCAGGGTCAGACCACACTCGTAGCCCGCGGCGA
>JACMMA010000399.1 GCA_014379275.1 Armatimonadota bacterium
CGCCGCCGCCGTGGAGCATGTCGTGCGAACCGCGCTGGCGCTCAACTGCGAGATTTCGATGCGGACGATCTTCCACCGTAAGAACTATTTCTATCCCGACCTTCCGAAAGGGTACCAGGTGTCCCAGTACGGCAACACGCCCATCGGCACGAACGGATACCTCGACATCGAGAAGGCGGACGGTTCCACGAAGCGCATCCGAATCACCCGTGTCCATCTGGAGGAAGACACCGGCAAAAGTATCCACAGCGACGGCCTCGGATATTCCGTGATGGATTACAACCGCGCCGGGGTGCCGCTGATGGAGATCGTCACCGACTTCCCGCCCGACGTGGAATCCGCCGAAGAAGCGCGTTTGTACGCCGAAACCCTGCGCAACATTTTGCTCTACCTCGGCGCGTCGGACGGGCGAATGGAGCAAGGATCGCTGCGCGTCGAGCCGAACCCTTCCGTGCGTCCCGTCGGCTCGGATACCTTCGGCGTGAAAACCGAACTCAAGAACCTGAACTCGTTCCGCGCCGTGCAGGGTGGCATCGAGTATGAGATGACACGGCAGATCGCCGAGATCGAAGCCGGGCGTACCGTGGTTCAAGCTACCTACGGATGGGATGCCGAAAAGGGCGTGACGGTTTTGCAACGGGTCAAGGAATCCGAACAGGAGTACCGTTACTTCCCGGAGCCTGACCTGATTCCGATCGAGTTCACGCCCGATTATATCGAGCGGATGCGCGAAACCCTCCCGGAACTCGCCCTCGTCAAGAAGAACCGCTTCGTGTCCCAGTACGGTCTGCCGCAGGCCGACGCGTTGGTGTTGGTGAACGACAAAGCGACCGCCGATTTCTATGAGGACGCGGTGCGCGCGGGTGGCGAACCGAAGGCAGTATCGAACTGGCTACTCGGCGAAGTGACCCGCCTCGCCAACGCCGCGAATGTTCCCGTCGCTCAAACCCGAATCATACCGCCCGCGCTGGCCGAATTGACGAACGTGATTGCGGATGGCACGATCACCGGCACCATCGCGAAGAAGGTGGTCGAAGAGATGTTCATTACGGGAGAACTGCCCTCCCTGATTATCGAACGGCTCGGCTTAAAAGTCGCGGGAACGGATGTCGTCGCCGGAATCGTGGCGAAAGTGGTCGCGGCGAACCCCGACGTCGTCGCGAAAATCAAAGGCGGCAACGAAAAAAGCATCGGTTTTCTGAAGGGACAGGTAATGAAGGAGACCAAAGGGCAAGCACGCCCGGACGACATCGACCGACTGCTCGCCGAGGCTATCGCTAACGGTTAACTTTCTCCCCCTCCACCCCCGGAGGGGGAGAAAACTACCTGGCTCTGGCTAGCGCGTCTAAAACGGCTTGTGTTGTCGCCCGCTTCTGGTAATCCTCATTCGTGTACGCATAGACCACCTTACTGTTTTTGCCGATCACCAGCGTCACCGGCTTCAACGTCGCCTCGCCGGGATAGGTACCACCGAACTGCTTCGCCGCCTCGCCCTTCGCATCGGATAGGAACGTCACGAAATCGAGTTTATGTCGGTCGCGCATCGCCTTCAGCGCGGTCGCGTCCTCGTTCGAAATGGCGAATACTCCCGCCCCACTCGCGGCGAGTTTGTCTTTTGCCGCCGTGATTTCGTCCATCTGTGCGTGGCAAAACGGACACCAATTTCCCCGGTAGAATATCAGCACGATGGGCTCCTTGCCGAGCGTATCCGCGAGCGACACCGTGTTGCCGTCGGAGTCAGGCAATGTAAACGACTTCACCGTGCGCCCGACCCACTCGGATGCGGCAACCGAATCCGCTACCGGCGCAGAAACACCCGCACTCTGCGCGGGAGCAAGTGGCTCAGGGTTGGTGCATCCGGGGATGGCAATACAGGCAGACAGCGCAAGGAACGTTGCGATGGTGATGGTTTTCGGGGAAGGAATCATAAGTTCGGGCTTTCGTTGTTCGGTTCTGATTGGATCAACAAACGAAAGCCCGGCAAAAGTTCCATGCGGCCCTCGGACTACAAAACGTCGCCGATCAGGTCTACCGGTTCGTCGGCGACCGCCGTCACGTCCGCCCACGTCTTCCCGGTTTTTACTTCCACCTCAAGCGGCGCGGCGAGGGTATAGACGCCGGTCATGGCGGAGCGAATATGCGGCGCGAGTTGCGGGACTTCGTCCGGTGTTGTCTCGAACAGCAGTTCGTCGTGGACCTGAAGGAGCATTCGGGCTTTGAAGCCTTCTTTCTCCAGCATGTCGCGCACCGCGACCATCGCCAGCTTCATGATGTCTGCCGAAGTGCCCTGGACCGGCATGTTCGCCGCCGCCCGCTCCGACGCCTGCCGGAACTGAAAAACGCGGCTGTTGATGTCAGGAATATACCGCCGTCGCCCGAACAGCGTTTGGACATAACTATGCTCACGGGCGAAAGTGACCGTATCGTCGATATAGGAGCGGACACCCGGGAAGCGGGCAAAATAGGACTCCTTCAAATCCTTGGCTTCCTTGAAAGAGATACCCAGCCGCTTGGCAAGCGCGAACTCCGAGATGCCGTAAATCACCGCGTAGTTGACCGTTTTCGCCGCACGGCGCATGTCGCCGGTCACGTCCGCCGGGGCGACGCCGTACATCTTCCCCGCCGTATACTTATGGATATCCTCGCCCGAACTGAACGCCGCGACCAGTGCGGGGTCTTTCGTGACGTGCGCGAAGATGCGCAGTTCGATCTGCGAGTAGTCGGCGGAAACCAGAATATTGCCGTCCGCGGCGACGAACGCGCGGCGAATCTCGCGCCCGATTTCGGTGCGCACCGGTATATTTTGCAAGTTCGGGTTCGACGACGAGATGCGCCCGGTGGCAACCAGGGCTTGATTCAGCGTGGTATGCAGCCTGCCTGTATCCGTGCGGACCAGTGCGGGCATGGCGTCGGCGTAGGTATTCTTCAGCTTCATCAAACCGCGATGCGATAAAACTTTCGCCACGATCGGGAAGTCCGTGGCCAGCTCTTCCAATGCTTCCACACCCGTCGAATAGCCGGTTTTCGTTTTCTTATTCGCCGGGATTTTCAGCTTTTCGAAAAGCACTTCCTGTAACTGCTTAGTAGAACTGATCGAGAATGTTTCGCCCGCCATCGTGTAAATCTCGGTTTCCAGATCGCTGATCTTGGCTTCGAGTTCGCCAGTGATCCGCTTCAACGTTACTGAGTCCAGCACC
>JACMMA010000057.1 GCA_014379275.1 Armatimonadota bacterium
CGCTCTGGGCTGGTACAAGCAGGTGCGCGGGGACGTAACCCAGGCGTCGCCTACACGTAGTGGGAATGTCGGCGGGTCGCCCGAGATACATGAGAAGACCCACCGCGCGACGGGGAGGGGAGTCGTCTCGATATTCGCCGCGTCGTCCGGGACTTATTCCTATGTGACAGAGAACGTCGTCACCGAGTCTGTCCGGCACAATCACGGTGTGTCTGTTGCGCACCTCGCTGATGGTCGCGCGGCGATCACCGCGACGTTCGCCCCGAATGAACATGCGAAAGTGCTGTTCTTCGGGGCCATTTAGGAGCGTTGAACCTGTGGCTTGATCGGCTTCTGGTTGGCGAGCGCGATCCGCTTGCTTGTCGGACGCCTTGTTATTTCCTCCTCGGCGTCGGAAAGCAGATCCCGCAAGCGTCGGAGAGCGCGTTGTTGCAGTCGGGAAACATGCATCTGCGAGATGTTGAGCTTCTTGGCGATTTTTGCCTGACTCATTTCCTCGAAGAATCGTAGAGTGATCACCTCGCGTTCGCGCTGATGCAGGGTTTCCATCGCGGAGCGCAAATCGTCGAACGATTCAAATTCCCAGAGTCCGGCATCGAGCCGACCGACGAGGTCGAATAACGACGCCGAATCGCTCCCCGCATCGAGTTGGGAATCGAGCGAAAGCGGATTGCTCGCTTCCCCCGACTCCATTGCCATGAGAATGTCTTCTTCGCTGACGTTCATATGGACGGCAATTTCTCCGGGAGTCGCGGGTCTTCCCAGCTCCTGCGTCAAAATATGTTGCGAGCGACGCGCGTTATGATTCAATTCCTGAAGCCAGCGTGGGACTTTGATCGTCGCGGTTTTGTCCCGGAAGTATCGCTTGATCTCACCTAAAATTGTCGGCGTTGCGTATGTTGAAAACCGGGTACCTTGTGTCGGATCGTAGCGGTCCAGGGCGTTGATTAGACCGATATTACCCACCTGAATTAGGTCTTCGATGGATTCTCCGGCACCAAGAAAACGCGATGCTATGGAGCGAACGAGGCGTTGGTGATAGATCACCAGCATCTCGCGGAGTTGCGGATCGCGGGTGTGGGCGTGTTTCACGGAAAGCCGTTCCAATTCGCCCGGCGGAAGAACCGGTATGTCCACCGCGAGCGGTGTCGTCAGCGTCGGCGGCGGATTCATCAGAGAGTAGGGGGCGAGTGCACCCGGGTGGTCTGTTGTGTCGCCAATCGCAGCGCGGACCGTAATCGGTGTGTCAGTGTGAGGAGGGAGCGTTTCGCCAATCATAGAAGACGTTTTTTTGGAGCGACCACTGAATACCACCCCCTGCTTCTCGGCGGGTGATGGCAAATTTCGGTTCTTGGGATTATATGGCGATTGTCTCTTACCCCATCGGATCACAGACTCATCTTCATGAGTGCTGGTAGTTTTGCTGATATATACCGTGTTCTCACTCATACGAATCCTCCGATCGATGGAAAGATGTGATATCCAGAAATTTACGAAATAGCAACAGTAGCATATCTACCGTTGTATATAGTTCGCATCGCGAGAAATCCATGTACTCTGACGAAAGAGTATCGACTTGAGTTTCGTTTAAACAGTGAGTGTGAATTATTACATACCAGAGCAGTCTGTTTTACAGGGACTGCTCCGATACAACCGTTGCGCTATTTGCTATCGGACGAGTGCCCCGGGAATGCCTTTGCAGATGGGTCGATATATGTTTTCGCAAAGTTGGCCGCCGTCCCTGCTTCGCCGATACCGGTGGCAATAAGTTTCAATTTGCCGACATAGGTGCAGATGTCGCCGGCGGCGTACACGCCTGGTATGTTCGTCTGCATAGTAGAGTCCACGCGTATCGCGTTCTTCTCGATGTCCAGACCCCACTCCTTTATCGGACCGAGATTGGTAAGGAATCCGATGTTGAGAAGGAGATTGTCACATTCGATCGTCATCTCCTCGCCGGATCGGTTGTCAAAAATCGTGACTGCCGACAATCTTTCCTCGCCATGTACCGCTTTGAGTTCGTAGAAACGGCGGACGTCTGTTGGACCGTTCAGCACTT
Source organism: Armatimonadota bacterium (assembly GCA_014379275.1). GTDB lineage: Bacteria > Armatimonadota > Armatimonadia > Armatimonadales > Armatimonadaceae > JACMIU01. Next base: position 2,060 of record JACMMA010000057.1, read on the forward strand.
TCTCCACGGAGTCTTCGTGGGCGCGAAACCGGTCAGACCGGTGGATCAGCGTGCAGGAGGTCGCGTGTTCCGCGAGAGCCATCGCCCAGTCGAATGCCGAATCGCCGCCGCCGACGATAACGAGTCGCTTCCCGTACAACGATTTCGTGTCATTCACGAAATACTGGATTCCCTTTTCCTCCAACTCTTGCAGTCCTGGTACATCCATCCGGCGCGGCAGGAACGCCCCGACCCCCGCCGCAATGAGAACCGTTTTAGTCCGGTGCGTACCCTTGTCCGTGACAAGAGTGATAACACCCGACTCCTCATCCCGTGTCAGCGTTTGCACCTTCTCGCTCAAACAGACTGTCGGCTCATACTGGCTCGCCTGCTCGGCGAACTGATCCACAAGGTCTTTCGCCAAAACTTTCGGGAAGCCTCCTACGTCGTAGATATATTTTTCCGGGTAGAGTGCAGAGAGTTGTCCCCCGAGCGCACCGAGTGAGTCGATGATTTTCGTTTTCATCTGACGCAACCCCGCGTAGAACGCACCGTACAAGCCGGTCGGTCCGCCGCCAATAATCGTGAAGTCGTAAACGTCGGTGTTGGAATCGCTCATAAGTCATACTCGTTTCTGGGAAAAGAAAAAGCCGCGACGCCCTGAGACGGGAGTGCGACTGTGCTACCCTGCATTATATAGCACGAAACCGAACAATCAAACACCAACCTAGCGGTTTGGATATAATCAAATGTGATAGGGTGACGGGGAATATGCACGAAATCGGAAGTCAATCACATGTCCTCCGACTTCGTGTCCGCTATTTTTATAAACCCAATCGGTAGTCAATAATCGCGGAAACGCCCACGCCCTTGACGCGCGAAAGCGATTCCAGTTTGCCCGGTCGTGCGGTAGATATCGGTATCAGCGCGGTCGCGCGCAGTTCGTTACCGATGCGCGTCGATCCCTCGACGCGGGCGAGTGCTTTCACGACATCGACCTTGTTTTTCGGACCGGACACCTGCGCGGCACCGACATACGCCCCCTCGCCCACGGTGAGTATCGGCACAACTCGGGTCGTTTCCCGCAAACCGTCCGGCTTATTCCCGGTCAGGGTGTTTACGAATCGGTCTATCTGCCCGCCGAACTGGTTAACAAGCACGCCGATTGCCGCGCCTTTCAGGATCTCCCCTACCTGCGCGTTCGCGGGCATCACCTGCCCGATAATTATCCCGCTAAACACCGAGGCGGCGACGATCGCCGCCGTGCGTATATTATTCGATTTCTGCTTCATCTTCTTTTTTTCGTCCTTTGCGATCTCTCGTTGATAGGTAGATGTTCAACGTTGCCACATCGGACGGCGTGACACCGGGAACCCGCGCCGCTTGACCGAGAGTCGCCGGGCGTATCTTCGCCAGTTTCTCCCGCGCTTCCGACGCCATCCCGACGATGACCGAATAGTCAAGATCAGGAGGGAGCAAAAGATGATCCCGCCGCCGTGCCGCATCTACCTGCGAGACTTCTCGATCTATGTACCCTTCATAACGGGCGAGTATCCCTGCCTGCTCCCATGCCGGAGCATTCTCCAGAGTCACTTGCTCGCCAATGTACGCCGCAACCATCGGTTCCGTAACATAGGCGCGGCGCAGAAGTTCGTAGAGTGAAACGCGCCCATGACCCCCAACCGGGCCGAGACCAGCAGCCATCAGTTTCGGTTCGTCCGGCGTGGTCACAAATTCCCCCTGCAAACGTGCGCGAAGCGTCTCGACCTGCTCCCGTTTCGCGGTAAACATCGCATATTGCGAGTCATCCACCAGGCCGACCCCATGCCCGATTTCCGTCAGGCGTAAATCGGCGTTATCCTGGCGTAATGTCAGGCGGTATTCCGCCCGCGACGTTAGCAATCGGTAAGGGTCGTTCACGCCCTTCGTCACCAGATCATCGATCATCACCCCGATGTAAGCGTCGGAGCGCGTCAGTATCCACGGCTTCCGCCCTTGCGCGTAAAGAGCCGCGTTCGCGCCCGCCATCAAGCCCTGGGCCGCCGCCTCTTCGTAACCAGAAGTGCCGTTAATCTGTCCGGCAAGGAACAGCCCTTGCACGCGCTTCGTCATCAGCGCGGGCGTCAGTTCGGTCGGCGGCACGAAATCATATTCCACGGCGTACCCCGGTTTCAGCATCACTGCCTCTTCCAGACCGGGGAGCGTTTGTACAAACTCTAACTGCACGTCGGCGGGAAGGCTTGTGCTCATGCCCTGAATATACAGCGATCCGGAGTGCCATCCTTCCTGCTCCAGAAAGACCTGGTGGCGATCCTTATCGGCGAATCGCACGACTTTATCCTCGATGGACGGGCAGTATCGCGGTCCCACGCCCTCAATAAAGCCGCCATACATCGCCGAGCGGTGCAGATTGCGGCGAATCACCTCGTGCGTCCGGTCGTGCGTGTATGTCAGCCACGTCGGTAGCAACCCCTCATGGCGGCGCGGCGGCGTGCGGAACGAGAACGCGGGCGTGTCCGGCTCCGACGGTTGAAGATCGGTTCGCGAAAAGTCTACCGAGTCCTGCGCGATACGCGGTGTCGTTCCGGTTTTGAGTCGTCCGAGCGGGAAACCGATTGCTGAAAGAGACGCCGATAAACCATACGCGGCGGTCTCGACCGTGTTTACCGAGGGGATACCGCGTCCGGCTTCCCACCGGTTTTCGCCCATATGGCACAACCCGCGCAGGAACGTCCCGGTCGTGACGATAACCGCCCGCGCCGAAAACTCCTCGCCGGTCGCCGTCCGAACCCCGACAATGCGGTCACCCTCAGTCAGAAGTTCCTCGACCAGGGCTTCGGTCAAATGAAGGTTCGGCGCGTTGCGTAGATATGCCTGCATGGCTTTGGGATACTCTTCCACATCCACCTGCGCCCGCAACGCGCGAACGGCGGGGCCTTTGCCAGTGTTGAGCATCCGAAGGTGGGTGAGTGTCGCGTCGGTTACAACAGCCATCGCCCCGCCGAGCGCGTCGATCTCGCGCACCAGATGCCCCTTCGCCGGACCGCCGATAGAGCAGTTGCAAGGAAGCGTCGCGATCCGGTCCAGGTTCCCCGTCACCAGAATCGTATCGCAACCCATTCGCGCCGCTGCCAGAGCCGCCTCACAGCCCGCGTGCCCGCCGCCAATAACCAGTACATCGTAAGTTTTCACAGTAGTTATTATATCGCCGTAACATGATGAGTAGCTAAAAATATTCGCCGTCGATGTCACTTGCCTGCACGAAAACATGTGCGCGTTTCGCCGAAGTGCGGCTCCGGTGAACGATAGAATAGCCGCATGACTACCGGTTTGATTCTGGGGAAGTTCTTGCCGCCCCATCGGGGACACGAGTACCTCGTCAACTTTGCGGCGGGCTTCGCGGACCTGGTCACAGTCCATGTCTGCCCGACCGATGCCGACCCGATTCCGGGAGAACTGCGCTGTCAGTGGATGCGTGAAACGTTCGCCGGGCGCGCAGGAATTCGGGTCGTGTTTAACCCCGACCCACTCCCGCAAACCCCTGCGGATGATCCGGAAAACTTCTGGCGTTTGTGGCGGGAAAGCTTGCTCAAGCGCGAGCCGGATGGCGTAGAACCGGATTATGTGTTCGCGTCGGAGGAATATGGTTTTCGTCTCGCCGAAACGCTGAACGCCCGTTACATTCCGGTGGATCATTTACGGAGTCGGTTCCCCATTTCCGGCACGGCGATACGCGAAGATGCGATTTCGCAGTGGGAATATCTCCTCCCGGCGACGCGCCCTTATTTCGCAAAACGCGTCGCCATAGTCGGTCCCGAGTCGGCGGGCAAAACGACACTCGCAGAACGCCTCGCGAAGCGGTTCGGGACCACGTTCGCGCCGGAGTATGCCCGCACCTATTTGGAAACGATTCCTACGGCGGAGCTAGAAAGGCTTTATGCCCCGGGAGGTTTCGATGCCGAGACGATGCATCACTTCGTTCGTGGGCAAGCTGCTTCGGTCGAGGCGATGGTACGGCAATGCGACCGCATTGTCTTTTCCGACACCGAGGCGATTGTTACCGCGATGTATTGCGATCTCTTTCTGGGGGATGTTCCCGCGTTTGCCTGGGAAATGGTCGCGCGGCAAC
>JACMMA010000400.1 GCA_014379275.1 Armatimonadota bacterium
CGCGACAACAACGGATAAAATAATCCCATGCCGAGCATCACGATAGAACTACCGGATAGCGCATACCGCGCCGCGCTCTCCTTTCCGCCCGCCGAGCGGATGCGTCTCGGGACGATTGCCCTTTCCGCCGCGTTCGCCACGACAGAGGCGGCGTACCAGGATGAAGCCGAAGATGAAGAACCGCCGACAACCGTCGAGCATATCGCGGCGATCCGGGAAGCATTCGCCGATGAGGAAGCGGGAGAGTGCATCGACGGGGACGTTTTCATGGCGGAACTACGGGAAAAACGTGGTCGGGAGAAGTAGTTCCACTTCGTTTCTCCGTGGCGCCGCTGGGGAGTGCGGACATGGTCAGTGCGCTTCTCCACCTTGACGAATTGAGTGGCGCGGGAGTAGCGGACATTGATGCCGCGGAGCGGTTCAAACAGCGACTTGACGAACCCGTCAACGCAGCGCGGGTGCGAATTGCCCATGAGATTTTGGAAGAAGGCAAACCGCTTGATTCACCGGACGAAGCCGCCTCTTACGCACTTACCCAGACGGTCTACAGGCTCGGCGTAGAGACGGCGAGAAAGCGGGCGCGACGCTCCAGCGCGGGGTTGTGGTTTGTATTCTATGCCTTACGCGACACGAACGGTGATGGGGTGATCGACACGTTCCGAGTGCTTCGATTGATCCATAGCGTGGCACGTCCGGTGTCAAAAACTTCGGTTCGCGAAACAGACGACTGACTTCCTGCAAGACGCCGACTGCTGCGGGTGTGAATCAGGTCGCGTCCTTTGCCCCGTTTGCGCTTTCTCGCCGGTTTCGGGTACCCTGAGAACGATTTCACGGGCGAGATCGCTTTTGTTCCAGTGTGCCGAAAGGACGACGACGTTTCCACGGCTTTATTTTTTACGTTTCGGTAGCGCGGATGTTTGTAAATTACCGTGCCACGTGTGATGCCGGGAGGAAACCATGGATCGGGACAACGTCGGGACACAGCAAAAAGCCCTTGCCATCAATCTGGACGCGCGGAAATACGGGAGTTTCGCCGAGATCGGTGCGGGGCAGGAGGTCGTGCGGTGGTTTTTTCAGGTTGGAGCCGCCGCCGGGACTATCGCCAAGAGCATGTCTGCCTATGACATGATGGTCAGCGATGCGATCTACGGTGCCAGCGACCGGTACGTTTCCCGCGGTCGTTTGCAGGATATGCTCGACCATGAGTACCGTCTGCTGGTCGAACGGCTGGACGCGAAACGGGGCGCGGATACCGAGTTTTTTGTGTTCGCCGACACGGTCGCGGCGCGGAACTACAAAGGCACCAACGAGTCCCACGGCTGGCTCGGCGTGAAGTTTCAGACTGCGGCGCGAAATGAACCGAACCAGATACTCATCCACGTGCGTATGCTAGACAAAGATAACATCGCGCAGCAGGAAGCCCTCAGTATTATCGGGGTCAATCTCATACACGGCGCCCTCTTCGACTACGACCAGCCGGAAGAATTACTCACCGACCTGCTGGACGGGCTTTCCGTAGAAAGGATCGAGGTGGACATGATCCACTTCTCCGGCCCGACGTTTGCCTCCGTAGACCACCGCCTGATGAGTCTGAAACTGGTGCACTCCGGCTTGACCAACGCCGCCATGTTCGCGGCGTCCGGCGAGATTCTGCAACCGTCGGAGATTTTATATAAGCGTCCGGTGCTGGTCGAGCGCGGTAGCTTCCGCCCGGTGACGCACGTCAATCTCGACATGCTCGAATGCGCGCGCCAGCAGTTCGTCGCCAACAACGACGACGTGCCGGAGGGGGAAGTGGTGACACTGATGGAGATCACGATGAAGAATCTGCTTTCCACGGCGAACGGCGCGGGAGAAATCGACTACGCGGATTTCCTCGCCCGCGCCGATGTGCTGGCGGCGTCCGGCGCGACGGTGCTGGTGTCCAACTATTTCGAGTACTACCGCCTCGCCGCCTATCTGGGACGCTATACCAAGCGACGCATCGGCATCACGATGGGCGTCCCGTCGCTGGTCGAACTGTTCGACGAAAAGTTCTACGAGCACCTGGAGGGCGGCATTCTGGAAGCGTTCGGGCGGCTGTTCAAGAACGATCTCCGGTTATATATTTATCCGTTCAAGGATCAGAAGACGGGACAGTTGATCACGCTCCAGAAGATGAAGGTCGCCGAGAACCTGCGCAATCTGTACGAGCATCTGGTGGAAAACGGGCTGGTCGAATCGCTCGACTATTATAACAAGGATTACCTTTCGATCTTTTCGCGTGACTGCCTGGCGAAGATCAGGTCGAGCGATTCGTCGTGGGAAAAGATGGTGCCGACTGAGGTCGCGGCAATCATCCGGGAGCGGCGGTTCTTCGGGTATGCGGGGTGAGGGGGCACCTCGGGGGTTTCACCCACCGGTAGAAGCCTTCGGCTAAGGACGCTCCGCGTCCGGGCACGCCGAAATCGCTCGGCAATCCCGCGTGCCGTTTCGCCTCGCACCTGTGCGGACGCGGAGC
>JACMMA010000401.1 GCA_014379275.1 Armatimonadota bacterium
GCGTGACCGTATTTGCGGGCGTACCAGAGCGCGTACCGTCGTAGTGCTTGTTTGCCTTGCGTCGTCCCGGTCTGCCGCTCCAGCAGTTGCGCGACGATCTCGGTTTGCCCGTGCCATGCCGCCGTTTCCAGACCGGACAGCCGGAATATTGTTAGTCCGTTTTGCACCGGCGGCGCACTGACCGTTTTTTCCGCCCAGTCCCGGTCGTGTTTGGCGACTGCGCCGGGTGCGGGGGCGACATACGGCATCCCGGCATCGATGAGTGCCGCCACGCCCTGCCGGTCCCCGCTCTCGCAGGCACGCAGGAACCGCTTGTAATCCGCGAAAAACGGCTCGCGCCTCCGCCCCGCCACCCGCGTTCCGTCCGCCCGTCTTACCGGCGTGTTCGCTTCCCTGGCGTACACCCCGGCAACGAGGAGAGTACCCACGGCGACGACGGCTCCGGCACAAAGGAGCGCCGTCCTGACGTCGCCCTGCTTCGCACCCGCCAGGATCGCGAGGGCGAACCCGCCACCGACTCCCGCGATCAGGGTGGCCGCGATTCCAAGAAGCAGGCAGTAAAGGATCCCGAACCCGTTATTTCTGTCGAAGCACTTGAGCACGAGGTACGCCAACAGACCGCACGTCCCGCCGATGACCACGAAACCAACCAGAAACGCCAGCACGTAGTACACACACACCATTCGTTTTTCCCCCGTCCGTCAGATGTGTATAAGATATACGAACCGGAAAAAGCGCACATGATGCGTTCGACCTATTTCTTACCCCCTCGCTATAGGACGTTTATCCACCGCGACCTTGTAGCGAAAAGCTTGCGCAAGGTCACGGGACAATACCCTGTCACAGAGCGTCTCCTAGAGCGTCGCCCTTCGCGTCAATCAACCGGATCAGGTCGGAAACGTTCGTCGTTGCCACTGCGACGCCTGTCTCGGCACGCTGTTCGTCGCGCACCATTCATAGAATACATTCACCGTTTGCCCCGCGTTTGCCGTATAATATAGTGTTAGAAACCCGTTTCGCGCGATGCGTTTAGCAAAGCGCGGCACGCGGCGATACCGTACCCGGCATGAACGACGATCCCAATAACTTACCTTCCGGCGATTTTGACGCCCACACGATGCGCGTGCTCGAATACGGCGCGATTGTCGCCATGCTCGCGGAACGCACCGCCTGCGCCCTCGGCGCGGAGCGTGCCCGCGAACTGTTGCCGTCGCCCGTGCATGCCTTCGTTCAGGAGCGGCAACAGGAAACCCGCGAAGCCCGCAGTCTCATCGGCGATTTCGGCACTATCCCGCTCGGCGGCATCTACGACGTACGTCCGTATCTGGTCCGCGCCGAAGTCGAACAGGCACTCGCGCCGGGCGAACTGTTGCAGATCGCGTCGACACTGCTGAACGGCTCCCGTCTCAAAGCGTTTCTGGTGCGCCACGTCGCGAAGGCACCGCTCCTCGCCGACCGCGCGAAGGCGATCAGCGATTTCCCGCCGCTCATGGGCGAGATCGAGAACGCCATTGGGCGTGACGGCACGGTGCAGGATTCGGCGTCCACAACACTTGGCTCGCTCCGCTCCCAGGTCCGGGTCCTCGCCCGCCGTGTGGACGACCGATTGAACCAGTACCTTTCCGGCAATTTCCGCGCGATGCTCCAGGACCCGCTGATCGTGCTCCGTGACGACCGCCGCTGTCTGCCGGTGAAAGCGGAATATAAAAGCGCGATCAAAGGCATCGTCCATGACCAGTCGGCGTCCGGCGCGACGCTGTTTATCGAGCCGATGCCGGTGGTCGAACTAAACAACGAACTGCGCCAATTGGAAGGCAAAGAGCGGCAGGAGGTACAGCGCATCCTGTCCAAACTCACCGCGCTGGTCGCGAAGCAGGGCGAGAAGATACACGGCACGTGCGAGGTCA
>JACMMA010000058.1 GCA_014379275.1 Armatimonadota bacterium
CACGCGACCAGTGTTATCGCCTTGAGTCCAGTGGTAAGCGGCTTCGACACACGCCCAGGGTTCGACTAACGCGGCTTCCGCGTACCCGGTTTCATCTTCGATTGGGAGCAGGTAGCACCCTTCGTCCCCTTCCAGCACTTCGGGACCGACGATACCGTACTGCGCCATGCCGCCGGAAAGTGCGTAGCCGTAGGCGAGGTTTTTACCCTTGTAATACACATCCGCCTGCACGATGAACCGCTCACCGGCGTGGAACTTCTCTGCGACGTTCACGCCCGCTTTGACGACCGTGAGCGCGACTTCGTGCCCCATCACGACCGGTTCTTTTACCAGATCGCGCCCGACCAACCGAGGATGGTCCGCACCGAGGTTGACTATCTTGATGTCCGAGTAGCAGATACCGACCGCGTCGTGACGAACCAGAATCTCGTCAGGTCCCGGTTCAGGGAGAGGGACGGTTTCCGGCTCGCCGTTCTTGCCGACGTTCTCCAGACCGGCTCCGTACAGATGCCAACGTTTCGTTTCGGTCGGCGCGTTGTCCGGGACGCGCTTGTAGTCGGCGTACAAATCGGTATCAGGCATGGTCGATATTCTCCCAAATGCACAAGCGCGAACGACGTTTTACCGTTCGCTCGCGCTTGTCGTTATACCTTCTATTATACCGCGCCACGACCAGAGATTCCTTCCGGCTGCTTTCGATTTGTTTTTATTTGGGCGCGTTTGTTTTCGATTACGCCTCGTTATTGTGGCGGTGTTGGGTGTCTTTCACGTCGCCGAGAACTTTCGCCACGCCTTCTTTAACGTTCTCCGCGATGTTGCTCAAGCCTTCTTTTGCCTCGCCGACAACCTGCTGACCTTTGCCCGCGACTTCATTCGAAGTACCCTTAGCGTGAAGGCTTTTATCGCCCGTAGCTTCGCCGACGGCTTGTTGCCCATGACCAACTGCTTCTTTTACTGAGCCTTCCGCTTTGTCGGAAGTTCCGTGACCGGCTACATTATCAATGGCTTTTTTCGCCTTATCGGCGAGAGATTCGTTCATTTTGTTTAATCCTTTTTCGCAACATCGTTGCTGGATATAGTAGATGTACCCTCCTTAAAGTGGGAATAAAACGCGAAGGCGTAGGTGTTAAGACCAATCGCTCTCCTGGTGGATCGATTTGCGTCCGTCTCTTTGTCGGCATTGTAAGACAGTTACGATGCCTTGACCGACGAAGAACGAGCAAACCGTGGAGATACCGTACAAAGAAGAGGTTGCCCAATCGTATTCGCACAGGATACGGATAACGACGATAAAAGTAAGAACGATGAGTACAAGACGATACGCCTGGAAAACGAGTTCGGATGGGGAGAAACGAGTCATTTAGAGGGGGGATGCCTTTCATGAGTGACGATATCCGCCACGATCAAATTATATGGCAATATTCGTACCGTTGCCCACAGTTCTTTCACATTCTTGACGCTTCTATCGCGCGGCGATATGCTGTATTCGTGGAAACTACTACCCTACCCGATTCCGTCCTCCCCACCCGGCTCGCGGAAGCCCCCGCGCCCGACACGATCCCGTTAGAGCGCAAAGTCGTCCGGCGCATCCCGGAATGGCTGACGATCAAAGTGCCCCGCGCGAAGGACATCGGCAACGTCGAGAATCTGATGCGCGGCGAGCGGTTGGTGACCGTTTGCGAGGAAGCGCGTTGTCCGAATCTCGGGGAGTGTTGGAGCAAGGGTACCGCCACCTTTATGGTGATGGGTGACACCTGTACTCGTTCCTGCCGCTTTTGCGCGATAAAGACCGGCAAGGGTCTGCCGCTAGACCCCGATGAACCGCGACGACTCGCAGATGCCGCGAAACAGCTCAATCTGAAGCACGTAGTCGTTACGTCGGTGAACCGTGATGAACTCTTCGACGGCGGCGCGGCCCATTTTGCCCGGGTGATCGAGTCCTTGCGCGAAGCCCTACCGGAATCCACGATAGAGGTTTTAACGCCGGACTTCCGTGGTCGCCGATTCGCCATCGAGATCGTCTGCAAGGCACATCCGCATGTGTTTAACCATAACACTGAGACTGTGCCGCGCTTGTACCGCACGGTGCGACCGCAGGCGAAGTACGCGCGCTCTATCGACTTTCTGCGCACGGTTAAAGAGATCGCCCCGACGATCTACACCAAGTCGGGGATCATGCTGGGTCTGGGCGAAACCGAGGCGGAAGTGATCGAAGTACTGTCGGACTGGAAAGATGCGGGCGTTGACGCGGTGACGATGGGACAGTACCTGAAACCTGGCAAGGGCTATCTCGATGTCGTGGAATACCTGCATCCCTCTCGATTCGAGCAGTACAAGAAGATCGCCGAGGAGATAGGTTTCCTCTCGGTCGCGTCGGGTCCGTTTGTTCGCTCTTCCTACAATGCGGTTGACTTTTCCGAGAAGTTTCTCCGCGGCCCGGAAAACAATGCCGAACCGCGGCGCCCTGCATCGCCGGGTCTACGCCGGTTGGAATTGCCACTTGCGGTGCAATAAGTTTCCGCAGGACGGGGTATAAACGAACGAGATGAGCCGCCCCCGCAAACCGCGTCCGCCCTCCGCATTGAAATTGTGGCAACGGTTCGTTTGCGCTGCCGTTGTCGCCGTGCCGCCCGTTGTCCTGTTCGGGAGGCTTACCTACGGTCTGCTCGACTACCTCGACGCGATTCTGGCGCAGTCCGCACCGCTCGCTTCCGCGTTTGCGTCGAGCGCGCTCGGGCGTGAAGTGCGGATCGGTTCCCTGACGCCTTTCCTTTCCGTACGCGAAATCGGGCGGTACTACCGCGAGCTAGATAAACTCGGCACTCTCCCAGTGATCGCGAACGACATCACGATTGCGAACGGGGACACCCTCGCCGGCTCCGGTGAACTCGCCTATATTCCCCGGCTTAGTGCGTTCGTTTCGGTGCCGGCGATTTTATCGGGCAACTCCAACACCGCAATAACGAAGATCGAAGTGGAATCGCCCCGCCTGTTTCTCGTCCGGCGCAAAGACGGCTCGTTCAACATCCAGGAACTGGTCAAGAAAGAAACAAAGCCGCCGGGACCTCCTTTCCTGACGCTGATCACGCTTACCGATGCTGCTATCCGGTTCGAGGATCGGGCAACACGTTTCCCGCAGCCACAAACGAGCGACCTCTACCCGGTCCGTGCCAACGGAATTTTAGGCGCTCGGTCCCTCCGATTCGACATACGTGCCGAGGCAAAAGCGGGGACGGCGACGGCGCGTCGCTTGCGGGGTGTCGTTCGGGTCTCAGGAGCGTTTGCGCAGGGCAAACCCGGGTCGCGTCCGGATACCGCGCTCCCGTCCGACCCACAGTACACACTCCGCACGCAAATCCCGGACGCGGACATCGCCTATTTTGCGCGGTATCTTTTCGGCAACTTCGCCGACTTTTCCGTGAGCGGCGGGCGGGCCACAAATGCGACCGTGACGTTCGTCGGTCCCACGGTCGCGCAGGCGGTTGCCGCGGATGCCAGACAGGAAAAATCGAAAAAGAAACTAGAAGGGCCGAACCCCTCGATTATTTTCGTCTCGGAACTTTCCGGGGTTCGGGGACGCGTCAACAATGTGCCGTCGCCGATAGAAAACGTCAACGGGGATGTGCGCTATGTCAGCGCGGGAGACCTGATCTCGTTCGACGTTACCGGAACGACGTTCGCTTCGCCTATCGCACTCAGCGGGAGCGTATGGGCGTTAAATGCAAAGCCCAACACGAACGCTCCCCGCCTCGCTGTCCGCTTCGATGCCCCACGAATACCACTGTCGCGTGTGCTTCCCGCCTTCAAAGCTAACCTGCCGAAGGGTATTTCCGTGGGCGGCGATGCGACGGCGGCGGGCTTCCTGACCGGTACGCCGAACGACCTTGCCGGAAGTGCCACCATCGCGGTACCGCGGATCGCCGTGCAAGGAGCGACAACTATACAGAACCTGTCTGCCGACCTCGCGTATAGCAAAGGGGTATTGCAAGCCTCTCGGTTAACGGCACAGACCGATCTCGGCGGCATCGTGAGCGGGAGTGGTCGGGTCCGGCTCGCCGAGACAGGGCCGGGAGGCAAGGCGTTTCGCCTACTGCCCGAAGCCGAAATTTCCTCTGATTTCTCCTTGCAGGCGGAACGTGTGTCACTACCACGAGTCGCCGCGCTCGCCAATGCCACGCGAACCGCACGCGATCTCGCACTCGCTGGCACGGCGAACGTGATCGTCTCAGGTGCCACGCGCGGCAAAGATGTTTCTTTAACGGCGGACATTGCTACGCGCGGGCTCTCGGTAGCGGGCATCGCTTTCCCCGTCGCCGAAGCCCGGGTCATCGTGAGAGACAACGTCATCTTGACGCCGCTCGCGCGCTTCGAATCACCGACTGTCGGCAGTCTGCATGTCAGCGGCGATTCCTCCCTGCTCACCTCAGGGACGGGCACGAATGCCCCGATCTCGCTCCAGTTCGCGGCACACGCGCTCGATGCCGGACGCATAGCCAGGGCATTCGGAGTCGCGGATGTCGGCGGCATTGTGAACGCTGCCGGGACCGTGACGGGGACACTTGCCGCACCGCGCTTGAACGTGTCTCGCTTTTCGGCGGTGAACCCGCGCTACCAGCAATATAGTTTGCAATCCGTAACCGGGGCGAATATCACGGCGACGAAGGACGCGATCACTATACCCGTCGATTCCCCCCTCGTCGCGCGTCGGTTCCCGGCGAGCGTGACGGTGTCAGGGCGGGTGCGCGAATTCCTGGCGGTGTCGGCGAACGCGAAGGTGCGTCCGATTCTTGATTTGAAAACGCGCCTGACGAACATCGACTACACGACGATCGCTCCATTTTTGCCGAAACCGAAAGACGGAACAGCCCCCCCGCCCCAGCAGTTCGCGGGGACTCTTACCGCAGCCAACGTACGTGTTTCCGGGTACGCCGATGCCCCACGCCTCGCAGGGAATGGTTCCCTGCGACGGGTGCTACTGGGCAACTACCCGGTGGAAACCGGGGAGTTTCAGTTTGTGTTTCAGGATGGGTTGATTTCGATCCCCTACGCGACGGTGGATGCCAGTGTCGGAACCATCACGGCGAAAGGCGCGATAACCCGCTCCGGTTATGTGTATGGTTCATTCGACGCGCCCGCCCTCGACCTTTCCCGCGTTTCCTATTTGACGGAGACGGTTGCTACACTCGGCGGAACCCTTGCGGCCAGTGGTACGTTCAGCGGGACACGGGATCGCCCGATCGTCACCGCGAGCATTAAGCCCTCGGATATTGTCGTCGCCGGTACGGCGATCAAAAATCTGTCGGCGACCAACATACGTTATATTGCCAACCTTGAGCAGGACGTACAGCGTATCGAAGTGCCGAGGATATCGCTCGAGCAAGAAGGCAATACAAGCCTTCTGGTCGAATCGGGTGCCTACGATTTCAAGCGCAAGTACTTCGCCAGCACCGTCACGTTACGCTCCGATAGTATCGGAAACCTCCTCACCTCGCTTCGGGAGTCTGCGTTCGCGCAAACTCAGCAGGGTAAGCAAGCCCTGGCGAGTCTCGCAAACCTGCCGACACCGCTCGACGGCGCATTCCCGGCGGAGCGCCCGGACGGCGAGACCGGTGGCACTGTCGCGACAAACCGAGTCGTGATTTCCGGGAACGCGGGTGAAAAAGGCGTGGCAAACTACCGGGTGCGCGGGGAAATCTACGCCCAGAATCTTCGCGCGGGCCTATACGGGGCAGACGTCGTTCGCCTCGCACTGGACCAGGGTAGCGACGCCGCGGTGGCACCCGGTCAGCCGAACGTGGGCGCACGACTGGAAGCGGCCAACGTACGGATTTCTGATTTCGTCGCGGAGCAGGTTCGGCTGACCGGGTCGCTCGTCGGCGAAACGGCAACAGTGGCCAGTCTTCAAATCGTCAGTGGGTCGAGTACTATCACCGGCTCCGGGACGGCAGGGATCGGCGAAAATGGTCAGGTCAGCGCGTTGCTCGACTCGAACGCGGTGTCACTGGATCTGGTGCGGGCTTTTGTTCCGACACTACCCTTATCGGGGAGTCTCGCCCTCAGCGTGATTGCGTCAGGCCCGACGAAAACGCCGAACGTTCAGGCGTCGCTCGAAGGGCAGGATATTCTGGTGGTGTCGCGCACCGCGGCGGGCGAAAAGTTACCCGGGACCGAGGAAAGCGGCACGAGCACGACGGACGCGCCGCAGGCGAAACCGATTCGTTTGTCTCTCGTACGCGCCATCGCACGGATCGGCTCCGACGCCGAAGGCAAGCGATTCTTCGAGCTCAGCGATGCGCAGGTAGCGCGCGATGGCGGCGGTCGGCTGGAAGCCGAGGCCCGTGTCCCCTTCTCCTACTCGGCACCGTATATCCCGCCGACGGAGCCGCTCCTGGTTCGTTTGCGCTTCCCGTCGCAAGAGCTGATAGCAATCCGCGCACTCCCGTTCGATGCGTCCACGACCCCCGAAACGGACGAGTCCGGCAAGCCTCAGGAGAAAGCGACCCAGCCGTCGGGCTTTACCGGGGGCAACGCAGAGGGCGAAGTCACTCTAACCGGAACGCTTCGGGAGCCGAACCTCGCGGGGTTGATTACGGTGAAAGACGCTTCGTATCAGTTCAAAAAGATATTGAAACGCGAAACATTGAACGCCATATCGGACGCCGACGCGACGATCACACTCGCGGGTTCTAAAGTGCAGGTTGAGTCGTCCGTCACGCTGGCGAGACCGGGCGGGGGGCGCGGCAACAACGGCACCGTGACTGTTAGTGGCGATGTCACCGTGCGCGAGTTGGAAACCGCTCTAAGTTCGCTCAACAGCCCCCCGACTCCGGCCGCCCGGCGGCGTCAGCCGGTCCCGGTGGCACCGGCTTTCGGGGCAGGTACTACTCTGAATTTACTGGCGACCTTCACCGGGTTCGAGCCCGTCGAAAGCAATTTCCTGAATCTGAACGAGTCGTTGCGCGGCAAAATAGACGGTCAGATCACGGTAACAGGACCGGTCAGCGGGCCGACGATCGCCACGCCTTCCGACATGCCGCTTCAGGTGCAGAATGTCCGCATCGTCCCCCCCGGACAGGCGGAACAGACGGATTCGGTAGCAATTCCGGTTCCCGCCCCTCCCTACTTTAACATCGAGATCGACGCACCGGGCAAGAACACGATCGCTGTAGGGGGGATCGTTTCCGTAGACGTTTCCGGGACGGCGTCGCTGGACGGTTCGCTCGGTCGCCCTTCGCTGCGCGGTGATTTCCTGACGCAGGGCGGGGCATTGCAGTATTTCCTCGGACGTTTCACTCTCGACAAGGGGGGCGCGGTTTCGCTCAACTACCTCGGCAACACCGGAAATGTAGAGTTCAGCAGTAGCAACCCGGTCACCGCACGCACCACCGCTTATTTACGTCCCGGCGCGTCATTGAACGCCGAAAGTCAAACCCGAGGCGGCCTACCCATCGCGTCTACCCAGCCGAGCATTGACGGGCGGGGAACGCGGTACAAGATTACGGCGCAATTGGGCGGGCGGTTCAACTTCGGCGCGAACGTGGACCCGGCAAACAACAGCTTCAAAATCACGCCATCCTCCGACCCGCCGCTCACCCCGAGTCAGATATACGCGCTCCTGGTCCCGAGTTCGCAACTGGCGAGTGCCGCGTCCGGCAATTTCGAGGAGGCGGGTAAACAACTGTTGGAAACGGCGCTCAATCAAGGCGTGATACCGGGGCTGTTTTCCCCGATCGAACAGCGGCTGGCGAACTCGTTCGGGTTGGAGCAGTTTACGGTGGACTATTCACCGTCCGCACCACTGACGGTCAACCTCCTAAAACGGTTGCCCGACCCGCTGGATCGCTTCCTCGTCTCCTACACGCGCACGCTGCAAAACAACGGCGTTCGTTCCGGAGGTCCCGTCCCGTTTACCGCCGGATTCTTGTTCGAACTATACGAACTGCGCGTCCAGCCGAACCAGCCGATCCCGCGCATTTCGTTCGGCCTGTTCACCAACGAGCAACAAGACTTTACCGGCAACCTGCGCGCGACAATCATCTACTAATGCGTTGCTGGCTTGACAAGTCCTGTGATCTTGTTTACTATGTGTGCGATGGACAAGATTGACGCCACCGAACTGCCCCCGAACTACGACCCGAACGCTTTCGAGCACCCTTCGGTTTCCGTGGATGTCGTCGCTCTGACCGCACGCGGCAAGGCGTTGGAAGTGTTGCTGATTCAGCGTAGCGAGAAACCATACGCCGGATACTGGGCGGTGCCGGGCGGTTTCGTGGGCATGGAGGAAGACCTCGACGCGGTCGCGGCGCGCAAACTCAGCGAAAAAACCGGGGTCGGGGAAGCCGCCCCTTATTTGGAGCAACTGTACACGTTCGGCAAAGTGGACCGCGACCCGCGCCACCGCGTCATCACCGTGGCGTATTACGCCCTGCTCCCCGCCCCCGAATCCGGCTTGCCAAACGCCCCCACGGACACCCCCGTCGCGGGCGCGAACGCCGCCCAAGCCCAATGGTTCGATGTACACGACCTCCCCCCGCTCGCGTTCGATCACGCCGAGATTTTGCACATGGCCATCGCGCGATTGCAGGCGAAATTAGGATATACATCGGTCGCGTACGCCCTTCTTCCCGAAGAGTTCACCTTAACCGAACTGCAGACTACCTACGAAACCATACTCGCCCGCATCCTAGACAAGCGTAATTTCCGCAAGAAGATGCTGTCGCTCGACATCCTCGAAGCGACCGGCAAAGAACGGCGGCTCGGTGCCCACCGCCCCGCACAACTGTTCCGCTGGACGAAGCGCGAGCCGGTCTTCTTACCTTAGCCTCATTTTCTTTTCTGTTTTTGTCCTACGCGGACGGCGCCAACCTTACGTTGGATCGTTGTACCTGCGGTGCTCGCTACTGTTATGTTGCTGGGTTAGCGGTTCGTCCTTTCCTGCGTTCCGCCGC
>JACMMA010000402.1 GCA_014379275.1 Armatimonadota bacterium
CCCGAGGAAATCTATCGCAAAGCGTAACAACTCCCCTCACTCCCGCCGCTAATTCCCACCGAACAAACACATTGTGACGTAGATCACGAAAATCCCGTGATCTACGTCACAGAGAGCAAGGCAGATTCTCTGATATTAATCTTCTGTTGATAGGGTTCCGATAAAGGTTCCTAGCCGTCAACAGAGGAGTTTCTCATGAAAGATGTGGTTGTGCTTTCCCGGCACGTTTCGGATTTTACTGTCTCGGTACCAACGAGCGTTAGTGACTTTGTGATCGCCTTTTGCCTCGCAGGAAACAGATCCGCGAGCCGCGGCCGTTTGGTGAAACTTATTCCCGCTCCCCTCATTGCCATCACCTCACTGATGGTTCTTACCGCACTGACCAGCGGTGCTGCGGGAGCCGAACCGCCCATGGCGGACACCCCGGTTCCTGGTGCGGCTTCCGCGGAGGTTGCCGCGGGGCCGAAACCAGCGTCTGCACCTCCCGGCGATCCGCTAGGGCCGGACCTGTTCGCCGCTGTCACGATGAACGACACGGCCGGGATCAAGTCGTTGTTGGAAAGTGGTGCCCGGATTGACCAGCCGAACTGGCTGGGGGTAACGCCGCTCATGTGGGCTGCCTATACCGGCAACGAGGCGGCGTGTGCTGAGCTGCTGAAAAACAAAGCGAATTTTCGCGTAGATACCGTTTTCGGCGGCGTACTGGAAGCCGCCGATATGGGCGGCAACCCGCGCATCGTCAAACGGCTGTTGGAAAGTGGTGCTACTTTCAGCAAGGAACGTTCGGATAAGACGAGCATCGTGATCACCGCTGCGGAGGCGGGACACACTGCAATCCTGAAGATGCTGATCGAACGCAAGGCGGAAGTCAATACTCCCGACGCGATGGGGATGAGTGCGCTCATGCATGCCAGCCGGCGGGGTCAAACAGGGACCGGATCGCTCTTGCTCGGTGCGGAGGCGAAAGTCAATGTCGCCGACACCTACGGGCGCACCGCGTTAATGTATGCCGCGTTGAATGGTCATATCGAAATGGTCAAACGATTACTTGATGCGGGAGCGCAAGCCAATGTCAAAGATAAAAAGGGCGATACTGCTCTGATGCTAGCGGCGCGATACTGCGGAGATGCCTCCATCGCCAGGCTGCTAAAGGCGGCAGACGCGAACACCAAGATGAGAGATTTCCGCAACCGGACGGCGGGGGAAATCGCGCAATCCCACGGTTATGCGGCGTTTGCCGGTGTCATCGGGTCCACCCGCCGCATCGTAGCCGCCAAACCGGCAGACCTGCCGATGAGAGCGCGTCAAGCGGTACAGCGAAGCCTGCCGCTAATCGAAAAGACTACAGCCAACTTTACTGGCACGGTCGGTTGCAACTCCTGCCATCATCAGGGAGTCGGTTTGATAACGACCGGCACGGCGAAGATTCACGGGTATCTCATCAACAAGTTCGGGGTCGCGAGGGAACAAAAAGCTGTTCTCGCCGAAACACAGAGCCATATCGAAGGTATTCGTCAGGTCCTGCCGTATCCGGAAAAGTATAAGCACCTTCCCGCGGTCGATATCGAGGAATTTGCTCCGGCAATAGGTGTCAGCTTTACGGGGCTGGCGCAGCACGGCGTTCCACCGAGTGAAGAGATCGAGGCAATGACCACGGTCCTGGCACGCCAGCAGAAGGAGGACGGCTCTTGGAGATCTATCCTCGAACGCGCCCCAGTACAGTCCAGTGACTTTACGACGACGGCCTACGCGATCCGCGTCCTGAACGCCTACTTACCCCCCGCCCTGGCTACGGAGCGAGCCGGAAGAATCGCTAAAGCGACCGCATGGCTGGTCACAACGCGGGCGAGGAGTAGTGAAGACCGCGCTTTCCGCCTTCTGGGCCTCAAATGGGCCGCTGCGCCGAACAGCGAGATCGCAAAAGCGGTGGCGGAAATACAGTCGGCGCAGCGCGTAGATGGCGGATGGGCACAGTTCTCGGGTTCCGAATCGGCAGCTCCTGGATATTCCCGTAGCGACGCCTATGCCACCGGGCAGTCCCTGTATGCCCTTCATGTGGGGGGGAGTGTCAAACCTACCGCGGCGACGTACCGACGAGGGGTAGACTATCTATTGCGGACGCAGGACGACGACGGTTCATGGTTCGTTAACAAGCGGGCAATCCCAGTGAACAACTATCTTGACACAGGGTTCCCGCACGGCGTCTCGCAGTACATCTCCTACACGGGAACGTGTTGGGCAACAATGTCCCTGATTTTCGCCGCCGGACCGGCACGACATCCGGCCACCTTAGCGTCGCAGTAGTGCCGCCCGCAAGGCGACAGGGTTCCGGGAATGGAGGCGCTCCGCCGGGACCCTGTCGCCTTCAATGGGATCTGGTTCGTGCCCGTTCAAGCACATTCGTGCCAACTTTCTTCGGCGCGTTACACAACCCTCTCCGTTCCGAGCTGGACTGTTGAACCTGCCGAGAAATGCCAATAAGGTCACGACTCCCGGTCGCCATAAGGCGAATAATCTCCTGTAAAAACCCGCGCACCGAAATTTGTTGCGGGCATAACAACCTTTTCTTTTTTCTTCACGACCTATAGCCACCTGTCCGTACAATTACGGGGTCAATTGATGACTTACAGGTGGCTGATGTCGCTCACACCAGCCACATATCCGAATTAGGAAGTTACGACTGTGACAATTATTGTCGATAGTGTCTCCCCGGTTCGGGACTTTTTCCATCGCTGGGAAAGTCCCTTACTACTGCTTAAATTCCCATCAATGCGTGCTGGGGATCGAGAATCTTTGAAAAGCATTTTGCTCGGTCCGTTTGTCCTTACTTGCATCGTAGTGACTACCCTTTCTATGTTCCTTGTCTCGCAGGGGACGGTTTATTATCCGCTGATAGCACTCGCATCCCTTCTGACGTGTTTCGTCGTCACCCGGTTCTTCGGTTGGGTCCCAGGGGTACTGGTTGCGATGACTTCCCTAACGTTTCTTTCTGCCACGGGTTACTTCGGCGCATTACTTACGGCAACGGAGACGGCGCGTTTTACCGAGGTTATCATTCTCACCTTCGGGGCGATACTTTGTGCCTCTCTCCTCCGCTTATCGGAGTCGAAGTTTGCCCGGTTGCAACAGGAGCGTGCCTCATTATCGGATGCCCTCGTGGCTGTGGAACAGCGCCAGCGTTGGTTCGTGCGGGACGTGCTTGCCTCGGTGACAGACCATCGACTCTTCTTGTGTGATTCCATGGATGACCTGCCCGTTCCTATCGCGCGTTGTGATTCGCAGATGCCTCTTCGACTCACCTCAGCGGCGCTTTTCTGTGTCCGTGCGCGAATCCGGAAGGCAGGCAGCGACGCAGGGTTGCGCGATTCGATGATCGGGGAACTGGTTATCGCTGGCTCGGAAGCGGCACTGAACGCCGTGGTTCATGGGTAAGAAAGCGTTGCCGAGGTCCTTGCCGATAGCGCATCGGGGCGGGTCCAGATATGGGTGCGGGATAAAGGCGCAGGCATCGATAACTCGCTTCTTCACCGGGCCACACTGGAACGTGGCTTCTCTTCCGCGGGTACCCTGGGTCAGGGCTTTTCTTTGATCGTTTCTGCCAACCACCGTGTTTA
>JACMMA010000403.1 GCA_014379275.1 Armatimonadota bacterium
CCTCTGCTGGCGTCGCGCCGTGACGTTCGCCGAGCGCGACTTGCAGACCCTGCGCGAACTGCGCTCCCCGAGGGAATTGTTGTCGCACCTCGCCGAGGAACACGCGGGGGATTGGGATGGCAAAACCCGCGAGTACGAATCGGCTCGAATGGTTTTACTGACTACCAAGGATAAAGCGCAAGCGATTCAGGGCAGGATTTACACGTTGTACGACCAGGTACGCCGTTTGAAAACGGAGGCGCTACGTACCGAGCGCGAGAAAGGCGACGATTTCCGCGTCCGGATTCTGCCTTTGCGGGAGCGAGTCGCGGCAACCAAAGACCCTGCCGAAACCGAGCTACTGGAATCCGAGATCGAGTCGCTCCGCGCGGAACGAACGATGCGCTTCGACGTGGAAATAGAAACGCGGCGCGGCAGCATCCGGTACGCTCTCGCCACGGTGCGCGACCTCAAACAGTCCCGTCTCGCATTGGAGCGTAGCGCGGAAGCGGCTTCCGCCCGCGAAACATTGCGTCGCATCGAGTCCGAAGCCGAAACGGCAAAAGCCGAGCTGATTGCGAACTCGCTCCGAACCTTACATGCCCTGCCACATACCAACCACCGCCCATCGGCGTGGCTTTTTCCGCTCGTAGATCCATCGGGTGCCTGGTTCGCACGACTGACCAGGACGGCGGAACTGAGTTGGGAGGAGTTGTGAGCGATGCGGAAGTCCCCCCCGCCCCCAATTCTGGGGGCAGGGGGGACTCCCTTCCGTTCACGAAAATGCAGGCGGTTGGCAATGATTTCGTCGTCATTGAGGAAACGGTTTGGGGGGCAGGCACGGACTGGCCACAGGCGGCGATTCGTCTCTGTAACCGGTATGAAGGCGTCGGCGGCGACGGGTTACTGGTCGTCTCCCCGTCCGAAACCGCCGACGTGCGGATGCGAATGTTCAATCCGGACGGCACTGAGGACATGTGCGGAAACGGCTTACGGTGCGTCGTGCGCTGGGCGGTCGATCACGGTTATTTTGCCGAAGATTCCGACCCCATATTTTCGCACCGTGGTACGGTAGAAACACTGGTCGGTGTGCGAGGCATTTCCGTCGAAAAAGGGGGGATATACCCGCCCTCGATTTGGACAAACATGGGTGTGCCTTTGTTCCACCCCGATCAACTCCCCGCATTGGTTGCCGGGCGAGACTCGTTGATGAATTATCCTCTTGATGTGGAAGGGTATGGGACGGTAGCAGTTTCCACCGTCAACACCGGTTCCACGCATACGATCCTCTGGGTTGACGAGTTGCCGGAGGACGAGTTGTTTTTCGGCTTGTCTCCGAAAATAGAACACCACCCGATTTATCCCGAGCGGACCTCGGTACTCTGGGCGAAGGTTCACCGACATGACGGTCACACCAACTTCGCCATGCGCATCTGGGAGCGTGGTGTCGGAGAAACGCTAGGTTGTGGAACCGGGGCATGTGCTGTCATAGTGACTGCGCAACGGCTCAAGAAGGATAAGAACATGGAAGAAAACGAGCCTTTTTTTCTGGTTAATGTTCATTCGGCAGGGGGCGACCTGAGCGTTATCTATATCCCCGACCTGGAAGCCGGAAAATATTACATGGCTATCGAAGAGGATGACGACAGCCTCCAACTTATTGGGACGGCGCACACAGTTTACTCCGGCTTCATTGCTCGCTGACGTGCTACCGAGCGGCTCGCCGTGCGACGACTCATTACCCTATCGTTTTGTTCCGACGACGGGGGTGTCTACACCCCGATCACTCGGTTTCCACAGGCGGATTTGGCAGTACTACCCGCCGATCACCGTCCGGCGAAACGCGCGCGGCGTGATTCCCGCTATTTCCGTGAACCGCTTGGAAAAATGGTACTCGTCCGAAAAGCCGAGCGACGCGGCGACCTGTCGATTCGTCATTTGCGGCGAATAGGTGAGTAGCCGTTTCGCGCTCTCGACACGCTGTTGCAGACGGAATTGCGCGGGGGAGATGCCGGTTTCTCGCTGAAACCGCTTGCGGAACGTTTCATACGAGACGTTCAAAGTGCGGGCGATGTTCTCCAACCCCATTGACTCTGCGGAAGCACTGGTTAGTAGCGCACGGGCATGCACCAGCCAGTCCGCTGAACCGGAAACCCCGGTGGTCATCGGGGTTACGTCGTGGGGGAGCAGGAGGGCGAGTAGGTCGCCGAAGATACGGAAATGTTGCAATCGCTGGGGGTACAGGCGGTTTGGGGTGGCAAGGTCAGTTATGAATGACCGCAATCGTGTTTCCCATTCTTCCCCCATATGCGCGACGGGGCGTCCTGACTCCAGCAGACCCGCCGTGCGCCAGAGATCGAACTGTGCCCCCTCGAACGTCAGATAGATCTCGTCCCATGTTTTGCCCTTCGGCGGTCCGTACCAGTGCGGCTGTTCGGGGAACACTGTGACCACCGAACCGGCGGCGAGCCTCTCCCGCGCCCCGTTCGCGTCCCGGTACTCGCCGGTACCTCCCGTGACGCACATCACGGCGTAGGAACCGTAAACCCGCCACGCGCGGGTGGTCGGGGCGGTACCGGTGCCGCCGGTGATCTCACCGCCCAGAAGAAACGCGCCGAGCGGGGTCCGTACTTCGCCGGTAAGGAGCAGTTTTTGCATCGCGTTTCAGGAAGCCGCGTCGCGAGGTGGCAGGGATAGGGTCGTCGGCAAGTCGCCGGGATGGCACGTGGTTTCATAAACCGGCAGGTCGCTAAGGAGGGGAAGCGAGGCCATATCGGACGGCACGGGCGACAGCTCGTAAGATGCGGCGAAGGCGCGGGCTGTGTATGCGGGCAAGCCGTCCGGTAGCGCAAACTCCAGAACGATGGACCACAGGACGTTGCCCGCCGGAAGATCGGTCGCGCCGGTCGAGGTGGTTTCGCTGGCGATGTGCGAGGGCACGATGGCTCCCCGGTCGTCGCGCATGGTGACCGGCTTCGGAGCGGTTGTCGGGAACGCGGCGGCAAACCGGACGCGACAAGGGGCAACGGGGTTCTCTGTATTATTGAACACGACGAGAACGACTGTCGCCGCATCGGGACGGCGTAACGGTTCGGTGTTCATCCGGGCAAGTAGCCCGTCTACTCGGGGGCGATCCAACGGTTTCGATATCCCGGGGCGGAAAGGAGTCCCCTCCCGCCCCTGTGCCGTCACACGACCTGCGTCAACTTCCCGCTACTGTCACCGATCTTCTCGACCGGGACGCCGACCTTGTCGAACATGCTCAGGAACAGGTTCGTCATCGGGGTGCCGTCCGGATAGCGGGTGTGGTTGTTGCCCTTTATCTTGCCGCCGCCCTTGCCGAGCAGGAGTAGCGGCAGGTCGTTGTGGTTGTGTCGGTCGCCGTCGCTGATTCCGCCGCCGTACACCAGAAGCGTGTTGTCGAGCATGGTCGAACCGCCCTCTTTGATCGACTGCATTTTCTTGACGATGTAAGCGAGTTGCTCCATATGGAACCGGTTGATCTTGCGCACCGCGGCTTGTTTCTCCGCCGACCCGCCGTGGTGTGACATTTCGTGGTGTCCTTCGCCGACGCCGATTTTCTTGTACGAACGGTTGCTGCCTTCGTTCGCGAACATGAACGTGCAGACGCGAGTCAGGTCCGCCTGGAACGCGAGTACCATCATGTCACCCATCAAGCGGATGTGTTCGTCGTACTCGGCGGGCATGTTTTCCGGACGGACGAGACCAAGGTCGGTCGTCTTGCCGCTGGCAGCCTGCGCGTTTTGTCGGGTAATCAACTGTAAACGGCGTTCGAGTTCCCGAACGCCGGTCAGATATTCATCTAATTTTTGTTTGTCGTGTCCGCCGAGTTGTTTGGACAGTGAACGGGCGTCGTCCAAAACAAAATCTAGCACGCTCGCCTGGTAGAGGCTCCGGCTCTTGTCGTTGGTTCCGATGCCGCCTTCCCCGCCATCAATCCCGAAAAGACGGTCGAACACCAGACGCGGATCGGTCTCTTTCGCGACCGGCGTGGACTCGCCGCGCCATGCGATGCTGTTCGAGTAAGCGCAGGAGTAGCCGCTGTCGCAGTCGCCCGCCAGCCCGCCGCGCTCGCAGCCCAGTTCGAGCGACGGGAATCGGGTGCCTTTGCCGAGATATTGCGCCGCGATCTGATCCGCACTGATACCGGCTTTGATGTTTGCGCCGCTTGTTTTGCGCGGATGGCAACCGGTAAGCCAGGCGGACGCGGACCGGGCGTGGTCGCCGCCGCCGTCGCCGAGCGCGGAAGCATTGTGCTGTGTCAGTCCGGTCAGGACATTCAGGGAATCGCGGAACGGTTCTAGCGGTTCCATCAGGTAGGGAAGGGCGAAATTTTTACCGGTCGCGGTCGGCGTCCAGTCGGGCATGTGCATCCCGTTCGGCACGAAGAGAAACGCCATTCGTACCGGCGCGGCGGCCTTACCGCCGCTTCGCGCGAGGGCGGATGAGGGAAGCATCGCGTCCAGAAGCGGCATCGCCAGCGTCACGCCCGCCCCCCGCAGAAGGAGTCTGCGGGATAATTTCGGTGTCGTCATTGTCTTGTAACCTTTCCACAATCCAAACCATTCATTTTTGTCGCACTCCTGTAATCCTACCGGGGCCAATCGCTCGAGGAACGCGGGATGGGATCCGTGGGGACAGAGTTCTTTCGGTATTCGGGCTCCGTGCTCGCGGAAAAACCAAAAACATCGGTCACACCCAGTCCGCTCAACGGAATTCGCAGATATTTGTTCCCACCGCCGCGTAACATGACATGGTCCGCAGAAATTTCCGTAACTGCCACGGTGACATCCACGTTCGCCGCCGCGTTCGTCTCGCGAGCGACATCCTGCGGGGACTTGCGTTGTAACGCGTCGCCCACGCGTATCATCCGCCACTGCGCGGGAAGGCCGGGAATGCGCGTTTCCAACAATGCGGACTGCACTAGCGGTTGCTCGTCACTCGGCTTAAGCGAAACGTATCCCACCATTCGGTGCGTCGACCGCCCGTCGCCGAACGGCACCGGGGCCGGTTCGTGAGCCGGGTAGGACGTGTAATCCCGCATGCGTGTCGGCTTGATATCGCGCGGTAGCACGCGGTACGAGTCCCATATCGCGGCGACATGCACTCCCGGGGCCGGCGAGGCTCCGATCACGCGCCCCAGTACCTCCCAGAACGGCTTGGGGCTTCCGGCACAGGAATAGGTGACGACCCCTGTCACCGACGGGTCCGTCGAGCAACTGAACCGTGCCGATCCTAATAGCAGTTGCAATGCCGAACCGACCGGAGCGTTCACGAGCGATATTTCCGCCGTTCCTATGGCGGGCGCGGTGGGGGACGCGGAAAATATCGGACGGGGCGTCGACTCAGGAATCGGTGCGCCGCGCAGGAGCGCCATGACATTCAACGCCCCTATGCCAGTCCCGGTGAGCTTGCCCATCCGTTGCTCGTTGCTTCTTTGCAACCCAGGAATTACCACGGAGGACAGCCATGCCGTGCCCAACATAAGGCAAGCAAATGACGTTAAGCCGACGCGGCGGTGCCACATGAGTTGGAATCCTGCCCGCCGTACTCCCGTTGTGTTTTGTTGCATATTGTGTCTCGCTCCTGCTCCCGGTCAATCTACTTCGTATTTTTCGCGATCCTTTTCGGCAGTGCCATATCCGTCGGCGCGGTTCGCCGCTTGCGGAACGGTTCGCTCAGGACGATCTGCTCTACTACCGCGGAGAACCGGTATTGTTTCCCCGAGATCGCCTTCGCCATCCCGCCGACATTGCACCGGTCGGTGCTTTCGATGCCACGACCGATCGCGTACGTGAGTAGCTTCTCGGTCATGGCTTTCGCAAACTGTTCCTTCTTGCCCAGAAGGATCGTGCGAAGTTGCTTCGGCCCTTCAAACGACTTGCCGTCCGGCAATGTCCCGGTCGCGTCGATCTCCGCGTCCCCGTCGGTTTTGCGCCAGCTACCGATCGCATCGAAGTTCTCCAGCCCGAAGCCGATCGGGTCCATGCGGCTATGGCACGAGGCACACGCCGCGTTGGAGCGGTGCTTTTCGAGCCGCTGGCGGAGGGTTCCTGCCAACGGCTCTTTCCCCTTCGTGTCGTCTGGTAATTCCCCGACGCCGGGGGGCGGGGGCGGGGGCGGCGTGTTGAGTAAGTTGTCCAGCACCCACTTGCCGCGTTTCACTGGAGACGTGCGGGTCGGATTCGAGGTCAGCGTCAGCACACTCGCCTGGGTCAGCACGCCGCCGCGTCGCCCACCGGCCAACTTGACGCGGACGAATTTTTCGCCCGTAACGTCGGTGTTGCCATAGTGCTTGGCAAGGCGACCGTTCAGGTACGTCCAGTCGGAGTCCAGAAATTCCAGAACACTCCGGTCCTCGCGC
>JACMMA010000404.1 GCA_014379275.1 Armatimonadota bacterium
GCGCGAAGTGTCCCGTTTCGAGCAGATGCAGTTCGGCGTTCGGCAAATCACGGAGAAACGCTTTCGCGCCTTCGGGCCCGAATATCGGGTCGTTCTTGCCCCAGACAACCAGCGTGGGCGGCTGATGCTTGCGGAAGTATTCGTGCCACGTCGGATACAGCGGCGGGTTGGTACGGTAATCGTAGAACAGCGCGAGTTGGATCGCGTCGTTTCCGGGTCGATCCAGCCCGACCTGCGGCACCAGCCACGCGTCCGGGTTGATGTGCGACTTATCCCGCACGCCGGTCTCGTACTGGAACCGCGTCCCCTCCGCTTTCAGCAGACCGCGTAGCGGCTTCGCGGCTTCGTCGTTCGGGTTTTTCCAGTACGCGTCCTGGAGCGGCTTCCAGAACGGGGTCAGACCTTCGTCATAGGCGTTACCGTTCTGGCTGATGATTGCCTGTACCTTTTCCGGGTGCCGCGCGGCAAGTCGGTATCCGATCGGTGCCCCGTAATCCTGCACATACAGGCTGTATCTGTCCAGATTCAATGCCGTGGTGAACTGTTCGACAATATCGGTCAAATGATCGAATGTGTACTTGAACGCGTCTGCAGGAGGCGCATCGCTGTTCCCGAATCCAGGATAATCGGGAGCAACAAGATGGTAATCGTTCGCCAGTAGCGGGATCAGGTCGCGGAACATGTGGGACGAGGTCGGAAACCCGTGCAAAAGCAGTATCGTCGGTTTCTTAGGGTCTCCCGCCTCCCGATAAAAAATCTTCAACCCCTCGATTTTGATTGTGCGATACCGGATTCGCGCCCCGTCCGTTGCGGTTGCCCGCGCCGTGGCTTCCGGCACCGCGGTTTCCGGAGATTGCGCGAACGCGACGGCATTCCCGGCGAGAAGCGATACCAGAGTGATGGCCGTAGCGATGGTAGCAATACGTTTCATAAGATCCCTCTCATTAATAACCTTCTATTTCAACTTTGACGGTTATATAACAACGAGATTATATGCACCATTTCCTAACCTGTCAAGTTAATTTCAATAGTTAGCGATATACTATTTTGTGAGCGAGCCATTTCTATTTATCGCGGGGCATCCCGCGCTGGATTTTTTGAATACCGAGAAGGCGGACGACGCGGGGGAGCGGGTAGAACTGCTTGCCGAGCCGGAAAGCGTCGCGGCGTGGCTTCGTGCGTCCGGTATGCACCCCGTCCCGGCGGATGACAGCCTTCTTTCCGACGCGCGCACCTTGCGCGACGCCGTTCGTTCTCTGGTGGTCGCCTGGACGAGCGACACACCGGCTCCCGACGAACCACTCGCCCTGCTGAACTGTATACTGGCGACCGGCGCGGCGCGGCAACAGATGGCTTCCGATTTCACGGGGCAAGAAATCCCTGTGATCCCCGCGCCGCATCCGCTCTTGCCCCTCGCCTTGTCCGCGCTGAATCTGCTGACCCGGCACGACAAGACTCTGGTGCGCAAATGCGCGGGGACGGGGTGTGTTCTCTG
The DNA here is from genome assembly GCA_014379275.1 of Armatimonadota bacterium. Classification (GTDB taxonomy): domain Bacteria; phylum Armatimonadota; class Armatimonadia; order Armatimonadales; family Armatimonadaceae; genus JACMIU01. The sequence continues at coordinate 1,496 of JACMMA010000404.1, forward strand.
GTTTTTAGACACAACAAAGAACAAGCGACGACGTTGGTGCCGGATGGAAGCGTGTGGCAACCGGGAGAAAGTATCGTCGCATTATCAGCGGCACCGGAAACTGGCGGACTCCGCGTAACCGGGCGACCCCGGCAGGCGTCTAACCAAACATGAAAACGCCTCGTTTCTGGCAAATGACCGGCTCTTTACTGACGGCATGCCTAGTTATCCTGACCGGATATACGTTCCGCCGTCCGCTTTATCGCCTCTTCGCCATGGGAGAACTGACCACCCCCGTTCTAGCCGCGCCGGAAGCCGGAGCCACCGCGCTCCCGGCGTCGCGCACGGTCGCCGATGTTTTGCGCCTGTGTGAGATGAGAACGAAGGCGAAGTTTGCCCCGCTTTGCGTGGCCGCCGGGGTCGCCTACCCGCCGAATCGCGTCCGGTTGCTCGCGTTCAAGGAAGAGAAGTCGCTCGAAGTCTGGGGCGCGAATCGCACGGGTGCGTTTCACCGCCTCGCCACTTACCCGATACGCGCCGCATCGGGCACCACGGGACCGAAACGACGCGAAGGCGACCGGCAAGTACCCGAGGGTTTCTACCGGTTGACCACGCTAAACCCGATGAGCCGGTTCCACGTTTCGATTCGTGTTGACTACCCCAACGCGGCGGACCGGGCGGCGAACCCCGGTATTACGGCAAGCAAGCTAGGCGGCGATATTTACATCCACGGAAACGCCGTTTCTATCGGTTGTCTGGCGATGGGCGACGCGGCGATCGAGGAGATCTTCTGCATCGTCGCGCGGGCAAAAACGCGGGACATCTGGATTTCGCCGGTGGACCCGCGCCGCGCCGAAATGCCGGAAACGGAAGACGCCACGATGAAAGCTCGATACGTAAAGTTACAGGTAGTGATAGACAAGATGGAGAAAATGAATAATAAATCGACGAAATAAACGATCGTAACGCAACCATGTATCCGTGCCGCGTGTCCGAGTCAACATTAGGTTATAGAGGATAAAGGCGGACATATTGCGTGAGTGATTTGAGAGTGGGCAGGTTTTCTTTGTTTCTGGCTCTTGCCGGA
>JACMMA010000405.1 GCA_014379275.1 Armatimonadota bacterium
CGGGAGGAAGTGGCGCGGCACCCGTCCTCGCTGGGCGACGCGGGGGTGGCGGTCGCGCGGCGGGCGCGTGAGTTCGGGGGCGGCGCGATCAACGACGACGTGTGCCTACTCCTCGCCCGCTGCACCGAAAAAGGTTAGTCGGGGCGATTAGACACTGCATTGATCTCGGGCCGCACGGTGCCCCCGCCTGATCGCCCTGATATGTCGCCCCCGCCCAGATCTCAAAGTCGGACTACACTATTTTTCCGGTGTGGCAACCGAGTTAGTGAGGTTCCGTTTTTGGAGTGAGCCTATACAGGACCACTTTGGTGCAATATGGGGTAGAATATGCAACAGAAGCCTTCGGATATCCGATTCTGGTACCTTTTGGTTTCCTGAAGGACGGACGGATCTCCGTCGCAGGTAGATCCGTGTTCGAGCCGTATTATTTACAGAAAGTCAACTGCCATGAATACAAAGACGTCGTTCTTTCAAACCAGAGCCTTTTTTCCGACGGCTGTAATGCTGTTATCTGCAGTGGGCATCGCCGTTTGTGCGGGTTGTAGCAATCCTGCGGAAGAAAGCACGGCGGCAAAACCGCGTTCTTCCTCCGCCCCTCGTACTCCCGAGTCTCCCTCCGGCTCAAGCGCCGTTGTTTTCGACGCCCCACCTTCGGACCCCACCGCGCCTGATCCGCGCCGCATGGCGGCCGGGCGGTTGCCGGGAGGAGTCAGCCGGTCTGCGGAAGGTAGCATCGTCGGCCCGCCTTCGGACCCTACCGCACCCGACCCGCGTCGGGCGGCGTCCGGGCAATAAACGCTCGGTGGTCCGACGAACCCGCCCGACGGCGGTATTGCAGAGAGAATCGATGTCTCCTTTTTTCGGGAGTGGAGACACTTCGGCGCATTACTCAGGTGATAAGGTGATCATTCCGGTCACAGATTCGGATTGGTAAAGAGACCCCGGTGACGGTTGGGGGACGATCCGTGACTCTTATCGCTCCGGCGTACATAGGACAGAAAGACTGTATTGAACAGGTGACGATCATTGCGGACTACTCCCCACTCTTGAAGCCGAGACGACTTAAGGTACAATGGACATAATATGGCACCGCCACAGACATCTCCCGCGCCGGCGGTCGGGCTCCATGGCTCGATGATGGCAGACCTACTCACCGGAATTCGACAGGCGATTCTGTCGGGGCAGTATCCCGCAGGAACTTGGCTTCCGACCGAGCGTGAACTCGCGAGAGATTTCGCGGTTGCTCGACGTGCCGTCCGGCGTGCGATCGATATTCTGTCCGAGGAAGGGTTAGTGGTGTCTCGACCGCGTTTCCGGCCGGTCGTCTCAAGTCTTTCCGCCAAGCCGTTCTCACTCCCGTCAGCGGCACCGTTGCCCCTCCCCGGGCAACTGGATTACTCACACGCCTCTGTTCCTCAGGGCAACAACGCAGGGTCCCGCCTTGTTGCCCTGGTTATGTGGCACGGCGATCCCGAGGAGCAAGGGGTTACCGCCCAGCAACGCATCTTCTGGGGGATGAACCGTCGCCTTGCTCAGGACGGTTTCCACGGCGTTTTCCTGGACTTGGGCGGTCCGATTCACCCGGATCAGGAGAACGTCGACCGGGCCAAGAAAGACTTGCGTTTCTCCTCGGAGACGGAGAACGCGGAGCGAGAAGCGACCTACCTGCGGTACGCACTCGAATACGGTTTCGCCGGAATAGTCTTCTATGCCTATGCCTATCGGCGAAACCGCGAGCTGATTCAGGAGGTCGCTCGGCGCATCCCTATCGTGCTGATCGACCGAATGGTTCCGGGCATTCAGGCAGACTACGTCGGAGTCGATAATTACCGCGCCCAATATGAGGCAACGAAACATGTGCTTTCGTTCGGACACCAGCGCGTCTTATTTGTGACCAGTGTGGAGGCGATCAACACGGTGCAGGACCGTGTGGAAGGATATCGCCAGGCAATGGCGGACGGGCCAGACGGACCGTTACCCGAGAATATTCTGACCGCTCCAGGTCGGTGGACCGAAATAGAGTGGTTGATCTTTAAAAGCTTATTCCGTCTGCCGCACGAGCAGCGACCGACCGCGATATTGTGTGTCAATGACCACATCGCAATAAATGTTTGCCGACGGTTGCTTGACCTAGGGCTGAGCGTCCCTGAAGACGTTGCCTTGTGCGGTTTCGACGATAACATATCAGTCTTACCCAACGACATAAGTCTGACCACCGTTGCACAACCGTTCGAGCAGATCGGGATCACGGCGGCGGAAACGTTCCTCGCCCGCAGTTCAGAAATCTCGCTCCCTCCCCGCCATATCGAGCTTCCGGCACGCCTCGTGATACGTGCGAGTACGAGCAGTGCCGATACGTTGCCGCCCTCTGAGGACTGGAACCGACCATTGATTAAGTCTACACTGACGTGATACATGCCCATACCGAACCAAACTGTTCCAAAAAATTATCTCTGATACGCGTATCATTTGCGTGTTTTTTGCATCAGAGGGGAAAAACGACAGATCTGGTTCATTATCTGGTCAGAATTTCCTCTTGACAACCGTACCAAACTGACGCATAATACTGCCATGGTGCTGCGTATATGCACTACACCAAAGAAGGAGTCGATGTAATGACTAGCATTCCCCTACAATCGTGTAACAAGCCCGGACGTTTTGCATTCACACTTATTGAGTTACTCGTAGTTATCGCTATTATCGCTATCCTCGCCGCGATATTGTTCCCAGTATTCGCACAGGCGCGCGCCAAAGCACGTGCGACCGCGTGTCTCAGCAATGAGAAACAGATCGCTTTAGCACTCCTTGCCTACACGCAGGATTACGACGAGACAATGGTCAAAGGCTGGTACGGACCGAATGGGTTTGGTGAGTCGAATAACACCACCATCTACAAATGGATGGATGCCATCGAGCCGTTCGTGAAAAATACGCAATTATTTTCCTGCCCCGACAATCCGAAAGGCTTGGCTGAAGAAGGCAACGAAAGTGCGAGAGGGCGGTTCATTCCTCACAAGCAACTCGGAACGCCGAACACAGACTCGCGAGGGAGCAACGATAACCGGTACTACGGCTCCTACGCTCTCAACTGTGCGTATTGGGGCGAACCGCTGAATAAGAAAGGACCCGGCGAGGCGGGCGCGGCTATGTCAAGAATCGAAAGCCCCGCAGACACTATCTGGGTAACCGACGGGAACGGTTGCTACCAGTTCGCATGGCCGAACGTTAACGAGGACCCGGTCCAAATAAGGTCGGAAGGTGGCTCCAAGTTCCTTTGCGGCGCGTTTTTTAACGTCAACAACAAGAACGAGGGCGCGATTGTGGATCGCCATCAGGGTCGCCTGAACGTCGTCTACTGCGATGGGCATGCCAAGAATATCTCCCTGGAATTCCTGATGTCACCGGAACAGCGCACGAAATTGCCGGATGGCACCCCGGACCTGGATAGAGGTTTCATCCGCCAGCTCACTCCCGCCGACGACTAGTCCTGCCGGCGTTGCTGTTCCCAACACGCTCCGAATAATCCCGCCTGACGCGCCCCGTCAAGCGGGACTATTCTTGAACAAATTATAGTCATGGATTTTCCTCATTTTGCCGCGGGCACCGGTTTGCTGGTTTCGCTCCTGGGACTGGTGCCGGATGTAAACGCGCAGGCTGTCGCGGAACCGTCGGTGCGCGTGGCGGTCTTTGCGCAACCGAACTTCCCGACGTACGGTGTCAGTAGCCTGGTCAGCCCCCAACAGATCGTCCGCAATCTCCGTGCCGCGGGGCTGGATGCCGACCTTCTCGATGCCGACGCACTCGCCCAGCCAGACAAGCTTAACGTCCGACGGTACGGGGCAGTCGTGCTGCCGTACGGCAACACCTACCCCGCCGACGCGTTCGCCAACCTGCGACGATTCCACCAGGAACGCGGGTCGCTCGTCACCACCGGCATACCGTTCACCCACCCCGCCGCGCGCCGGGCGGCACGCGATTGGAATGCGACGCCCCGCTGGGGCGCCTCTGTCCGAACCGCTCCGCGCCAGGGACCACGCCCCGGCACGCACGCCGTTCGCATCCAGACCGAAAGTCAAAACTGGACCGGTATTTCGTCGTCCCGACTCGCGGTGCGTCCCGGCGACCGGCTGACTGTTTCTGCGGCACTGCGCGACACGACACCGCAACGGGCGAAAACCGCGCCCACCCGTCGAACGGTTAGCCGGAGCACCGATAACCTGTACGTCCGGTTCTATGATGCCGGCGGAAAATATCTGGGGCAGCGGGGCGTCACGCTTCCGTCGGCGTTTTCGGGTTGGAAAACCGTACGGGTAGAGTCGATCGCGCCGGAAGGTGCTGTCTCTGCCGATCTGTCGGTGCAGATGCGCCGACCCGGGCGTACCTTCCTATTTAGCGATTTCACGAGCAGGGTGAACGATAAGCCGGCTTCCCTGGCGAACGCCGATCTGTCACGCTCCGGCGACGAGTTCCTCGACCTGGGACACCAGCCTGCCCCGGCGTTGTGGGGACCGGATGGCATCGGCATCGGCGGATTCGCCGGACCGAGTACGCCGAAAGACCCGACGTCGGTACAGGTTTCCGCGGGCGACCCGTTAGGGCTCCTTCCCCTGTTCGCCGATAGACCGGCACCGACATCGCGTGCCGCCCCGCAGTGGCTGGACCCGGCTTCCCTACCCGACGGCGTTCGTGTCATCCCCGCCATAGGTTCCGCCAAGCGACCGTTGATGGCACTTCTGGTTCAGGAAAAAGGAACGTTTCAAGGCGCGGTAGATGCCTGGACATATCGCGTGACAGAGGGAGACCGCGAGGATTATTACACCCCTCAGGTCATCGCCCGAGCGACGATCGCGGTACTGTCGCGGCGCGGACTTTTAGACGAGCCGGAGGAGTCGGTCGCTTTTCGCGCTCTGGATGCCCTGCCGCGTCCGAGGATCCTGGCAAATCAGGCATTGCCCGAAGTCGCCCGCCGGTATGACACCTTCCAGCCGAAGATGCCCCCGCCCGCCCGTAAATTGTATGTCGCCGACGTGCGAAATCTGAACGACGATGAGAAGCTGTTCCTGACCTCGCTTCAGGGGATCGTCAACCGGAAACAGCCGCGGATTTATTTCCTTTTCGATGACGACGACGGTCGCTGGCTGGAGGCGTTGCAGCAGCAGGACGTGATCGATACGCCGACCCGCGTCGCCGATCCCTGGTCGCTGGTCGAGCAGTTCCGCTCGGAGTTCACGGGGGCGGTCGTCTGCGACCCGAACGTATACGTTTCCCCCTGCGTCGCGGTGTCACTGGCGGGCGCGGACGACCTGCTGGTCGCGATGACGCCGCAACTGGCGGAACGCGTCAAAGTCCCGGTGAGCGTGGACCTGCGGGGCCGCTTTAAAAACAACGCCGACGCCTTGAAATATCTGCGGACCAGCGTCGCGCCACGCCTCGACCCGTACCTGACCTGCACACTGGACCCGGCGGTTTTCCATCAAGGGGCGGTGGATTCGCTCATCGCCGCCCGGGCTTCCGTCTTCTGGATCACCGGACCGGAAGCACAGCATCTGCCCGGCGCGGATTCGTTCGGCGAAGTCGCGGAGGTGAACGCCCTTTTCGCCCGCATGCCGCTCGGCGCGGTCGTGCGCGGCTTCTGGTGGCACGGGGACGGGGTCGGTCTCCAGGAAAGCGACGGCGTCGCGCTCGGCGGTCGCCTCGGCAAGGTAACCCTGGTGAGCGACCTGATTACCAACCTGTCGGTCCATAGCGGGGTGCCTGCGGACCGGCTGGTACAAAAGCCGCGCCCGCCCGCCCCACCCCTGGACCCGCAAAAAGTCTACGTTTCCTTCACGATGTCCGACGGCGATAATCTGTGTACGTGGCGCGGCTATTTCCGTCGCTACTTCGACGACCCGGTGCGCGGGACGATCCCGGTCGGTTGGGGCATGAGTCCCGCGATCCTGGATCTCGCCCCGTCCTGGGCACGTTGGTATTACGAGCAAGCGACGCCCAATGACGAGTTCATTTGCGACGTATCGGGCGTCGCTTACATGTACCCGTCGTCCTGGGGAGCGTCCTTAAAAAACAAGGATGCGGCCTTTCGCTGGTTTTACGACCGCACCCAGGACTACATGGGGCGGATGGACATGAACACCATCCGTCTGATGGACGTCACGAAAAGCGATATCGCGCGCGTCGGTCCCCTTCTGCCGGGTCTCGACTACCTCCTCCCCGACTACGGCCACGCCGGGGGCACGGCATATCCCGAGGTGACCTACACCTTGCCGACCGGACAGTCGGTATTCCGGGCGGTAACGAGCGGCAGCGGACCGGAGCATTTTGCCGACCAGATCCGTGCTCGTGCGGCGGGGACACGCCCCGCGTTCGTCAACGCCTTCGTCTGGAACTGGGGTTCGAACCTGTCCGACCTGAAAAAGACGATGGAGCTACTTGGCCCCAATTACGTCGCCGTCACGCCATCGCAGCTCAACGCCCTTTATCGCGAGGCGAACAAAAAAAGTGCCGCCGTGCCCGGAAAACAGGCGAAGCGGTCGGTGAGATAGCAAACAAATGATGTTCGCCCCCCGAATCAAACGCCATCCGCCGCGTGCGAATCATACATTACAAAAAGTAACAAAGATAACACTTATGAAGCGATCTGAATTTTTGACCCTCTCTGCCGCTGTGGGTGCGGCGATGCTGACGTTGAGCGGTATTTTCGCTGCGCCCGCCGCGGCGCAGAGCATGCCGCGTCCGCCGTCCGTGCCGCTGATCACCCACGACCCTTACTTTAGCGTCTGGTCCGCCGCCGACACGCTGAGCGGGGAAGACACCCGCCACTGGACAGGCACAACGCAGCCCGTGAACAGCCTCATCCATGTTGATGGCAAGACATACCGGCTCATGGGCAAGGGCACGTCAACGGTTCCGGCTCTGGAGCAGACCCGCCTGGAAGTGCTGCCGACGCGAACGATCTACACATTCGCGGGGGCAGGTGTC
>JACMMA010000406.1 GCA_014379275.1 Armatimonadota bacterium
CAGCACGGTGCCCGTCAGCAGGGCGCCGCCGTACCAGGGGCCGAACCCGCCGATGTGGACATCGGGGGCGACATAAGGGCGTATTTCGGAGCGGTACAGCGAAAAGGGGATTTTCCATCTCGGCCTGCCGTATTGCTTTTCATCTACCGCGCCACGGAATCCGGCGATATTCCGCGCGCGCGCGTTATTAGCCCAGAGAAACTTGGTGACCCTGTCTCGTCGCACGAAGTCGGAATGCTCCGCGTACCCGATGATATTGGTGGGCTTCGGGCCGAGAACAGGCCAGAGCGGGTGCCGGTAGCGAACGGTGTTGTGCAGATAGGGGTGCGTCATGCATAGCGCGGTAATGCCGACAGTCACCATCGCGGCGACGGCCAGGTCGCGTCGGGAAAGCGGCGGCAGGGCCTGGCGACGACACGAAAGCAACGCGCCCATGACGAGAGTGGCGTAAACCGCGAACACGATCCCGGTAAATTTCGCCGTAGCCAGGCTCAAAGCGAATAAAGCGAACGTTATCAGCGCAATCGGCGGGCTCAATGGGGAAAGACGCGGATAGGCGACGCTCATGAGTCCGCAGAGCATCCCCACAAGACACCAGTACACGAACCCGTCTAACTGGAACGTCGCCCACTGACTCAGCGCAATCGGGTTGAGCATCAGCAGGAAGTAGACTGCCCAGATAAGGCGAGGCGCAGGAGAGATCGCCGCCGCCTGCCGTGTCCACAACGCCGCGAAACCGGTCGCACTGATCCCGATCAGCCACATGGCGACCTTCGCCGTTTCAATCCGGTTCCAGATCAGGTAAGACAGCGTCCCTACCTGCCACGTTATCTTGGGGTACCCGTTAAGCCACTGGTACTGGTTCGTCTGCTCCGCGGTCAGCGGTTGCGTCCACGGGTTCCATCCTTCGGCGAGGCGGATGATCGCCTCCTGATGGTATGCCTGTCCATCATAGGAGAAGTCATGCACGATCGCGCCGATGCCGCAGAACGCGAGCCACACAGCGACCGTGATCGCCCCGCAACAGGCGACTTCTCTGGCGCCGAGTCCTTGAAACAGCCGAAATACGAACACGGCGGTCAGTACCAGCGCGGCCCCCCACATCCATTGCCCTCCCCCGAGGTTCCATCCCAGCGCGAACAGCGCCTGAGTCAGAACAAACGCGCAGAATACCCAGCTCAGGGGGAAAAAGCACAGGGCGGGCAAGAAGGACGGGTGTCGCATATGCCTTCTATTTAGCGCGGTACGGGCGTTTTTGTCAACAACTCCTCGATGATATGCTCGGGAAGCAGGCCGCCGTACTTCGCCTTGGTTTCCATCTGGATTCGGTGCGACAACACGGGGACTGCCATGGCGCGCACATCGTCCGGCGTGACGTAGTCGCGCCCTTCCAGCAGGGCGCGGGCCTGCGAGGTGCGGTAGAGCATCAGCGAGCCGCGTGGTGACAAACCCATGCGGAGCCGCCCGTCACCGCGTGTGCCTTCCACGATGCGGACGATATATTCCGCGACCGCGCGCTCTACACGCACTGTTTTCACCGTCTCCTGCAAGCGGATCAAGTCCTCGGTGGTTGTTACGGACTCCAGCGACTCGAACGGGTGGCGGATGTTCTGACTGTAAAGTATTTCCACCTCGGATTCCAGATCCGGATATCCGAGGGTGATGCGGAGTGCGAACCGGTCGAGTTGTGCTTCGGGCAGGGGATAGGTCCCGGCGTGTTCTGACGGGTTTTGCGTCGCGACGACGAAGAACGGCTGTGGTAGGTCGCGGCGCATCCCTTCCACAGTCACCTGATTTTCGCTCATCACTTCCAGGAGCGCGGACTGGGTGCGTGGCGAAGTGCGGTTGATCTCATCGGCGAGCAACACGTTCGAGAAGACCGGTCCTTCGCGGAACTCGAAAAGCCCTTCCTGGGGGCGGTAGTAGCTACTCCCGGTAATGTCGGCGGGCAGCAGATCTGGCGTAAATTGGATCCGCCGAAACGTCCCCTCGATGGAGCGGGCGAGCGATTTTGCAAGGGTGGTTTTCCCTGTGCCGGGCACATCCTCCAGCAACGCATGGCCGCCTGCAAGCAGCGCGATGATGAGTAACCGGATGCTTTCTCCTTTACCCTTGATGACACGTTCGAGATTAAGCGTGATCCGTGCCGCGAGGGCGTTGAACGCCTCGGGTGTGAGCGGCGCGTTAGCGGGCGTCGTCGGCTGGGTGCTGTGCGTCAGCGAGTTCGCCGGGGTAGGCTCACTGATAGGTGTCGCTGTGTCGCTGTGTGGTGCCGCCCCGTTGCGGATCGTTTTTTCTTCGGTTGCTGTTAGTGTCATTGATGGAAGTGTGTCCTATTGTTTGATTGCTCTGATAAAAATATCGGCGCGATGCTTATCTGGCATTAGTCGCTTTTCATTACCCATATTCCCGCATTACCAACGGCTACGCCGTTATGTTGCCCCGCTTGAAACTTTCCGGGGGGCAAAGACGGTCCGCCTCATCGTTTGCGATTGTCCCGCACCTGGTCTGCGTTCTGCTCCGTTTGCTCGACTAGCCCGGTGAGCGTGTCGAACGTTTCCCGGTCGCGCCGCCCGCCGAACCGCGCCACCTCATATAGACGGGCGAACTGCCGTCCGGTCTCGGACAGGGCGTCCGGTTTGGTCACCGCGAGTTGTTCGGTGTAGGTTGCTTCGGGTTTGAGCGGTCGCCCTGCCTTCGCGAACGCCTGCTCGAACCGCGCGGAAAGGGCGGCGAGTGTCTCGTCGGTCATCGTGTAGGCGAACCCGGCGCCCGCCATCAGTGCCCGCGCCCGCTTCGCTTTAGTCACCGAGTAGACGATATAAATACCGAGTGGCAGGAGCGCCGACGCGACCACGATCAGATTCAGCACGGCGGGGGGGATGTCGGCGAGCCGGTCTTTCAACTTTTGGAACGTGTCCTGGAACCACTCGTTGATTCTTTGAAACGCGGAAACCTTTTCCTGCACCATTTCATCCGGGCGACCGTCTCCGGGTGTTGCGTCCACGGCGACCCAACCGACACCGTCGACCCAGGCCTCGCACCAGGCGTGTGCGTCCCGCTGCCGCACGATCGTCTCGCCCGTTTCCTGACCCGGCTCGTGCGCGAGATATCCGGTGACGTACCGCGTCGGGACGCCCGCGTAGCGCAGAAGGATCGTCGCCGATGCCGCGAAAAACTCGCAGTGGGCGTCCTTCTTTTCCCGTAGGAAACTCGCCACAGGATCGCCCTGTCCAACGTTGGTTGACAGGGAGTATTTGTGGTTATTCAGAAGGTGCTGCGTCACCGCGATGATCTTTTCCGGCGCGGTGGGGGCATCCTTCGTGATCTGCCCGGTGAGGGTGCGCATATAAGCGCCGTCCTTGTTGGGCTTTCCGTCCGCCGCCTTCTCGGGGAGCACCTGTAAATACCTTTCGCGGAGCGGTGTCTTTTCCGCGAGGATGGGCTGGGCGAACGGACCCTGGTAGGACGGCGCATCCGACGCCATGGTCACGATATAGTTGTAGGGCGGATTGGCACGGTTCCGCATCACTCCTCCCGCATCGATAGACCATTCCACCCGCTCCCGCGTATCCAATTCGTCGCCGGTAGTAACCCCGACGGCGTTTGTCGGCGCGAAAAGAAGCGACATGTTGGTGAGACGCGTGATCGTCATGTCATCACGACTGCGCGAAATTTGGTTGCCATACAAAGGCTGGAGTGGGGAAAGCGATTCCGAGTCCGCCACGGTGAAGTTGTAGCGGCGCAGCGCCGGTCCCCATCGCCCGCTTTCGTATTCGACGAAGGTTGCGCCCCGCAGATGCCCGTCGCCCGCGAGATTCAGAACGCGCAGAATCCGATTCGTACCTCCGCGCAGGTTGAACGCCGAACCGAGTTCCGGCTGTGAACTCATCCCGAGATTTTCGAACATACGCTGGTCCACCAGAAGGCGGTTGCCCAGATCGTTCAAGCTGTCTTTGAATACGGTGACCGACCGGGTCGCCCCGAACCCCAGACCCAGCGTCAGCAGAATCACGGAAACACGTTGCATGACGGTCAATGTCCGGCGGCGGGCATCGGGTGATACTGCCGCCACGCCCGGAACCGCCGCAGGGACTGTCCGGGAGCGCCATTCGCGTAGCGCGAAAGCGACGAAAAGCATGTAGACCGGCGTGATGAACGTTACAAGCTGTTCGTTGAACACGTTGCAAGCGGTCAGATACACCAGCGCCGAAAATAGCACCACGGACAGCGTCGCCTGATGCCCACCGGCGTCCCGCCGCCGCCACGCCTGGACGACCATTTCCGCTGCATAAATCTGCCCGAAAAGAGTCCGCAATCCTACCGAGCCGACGGCGAGCGATGCCGAACGCCCCGATTCGTCCAAACCCTGTGACACCTGATAAATCAGCGCGACGATGGCGATGCGGATCATCCAGCGGAGGTACGATTCCGTTTCCAACCGGTGATTCGTGAAATAAGGGCCGACCAACCCGATGCCGAGGAGCACGATCAGCCAACCGCCCCCGCTGACAAGAAAGAGCAGGGTCAGTGCGACCAACCCGGCGGCGACGGCCCAGGGCGACGGACGCGGCGCAGGGATGGCAGGAGAGGCGGATAGGTTGGTCATCATTGTATATACACGTAAACGGCGTGAAGTGTTCATCGGTTGCGATACACTACGAAAAGTTTGGCAATCTTTTTTTACAGCCTGTTGCTCGTGGTTCTGTTCCCGGTCGTGTTACTCATCTATGCCTACCGGCTCTTGCGCGGCAAGGAATCACCCACACACATCGCGGAACGATTGGGCAGATACGACGCAGCCATCCACCTCGATCCGCGTCGTCCACGAATCTGGGTACACGCTGTGAGCGTCGGTGAGGTGATGGCGGCGACACCGGTCCTGCGCGAACTCCGTTTGCGCTACCCCGACGCACTGATCGTTCTTTCCGTGACAACAACGGGCGGACGCGAAGTCGCGCAAAGCAGGATGCCGCCCGCCGATCACGTCGTTTATTTCCCGCTTGATTTCCCCTTTGCGGTCCGAAACGCGGTCAGGACGATCCGCCCGGACCTGCTGATACTGATGGAATGGGAAATATGGCCGAACCTACTGTCGGCGGCGAAAAAACACGGCGCGACAGTCGCGGTTGTCAACGGTCGCATCTCCGACAAGGGGCTGAAGCGGGGCACGGGTGTGAAATGGTTTCTCGCTGCCGCGCTTCGGAATGTGGATATTCTGGCGATGCAGTCCGCCGAAGATGCCCGCCGTGCCGTGCTTGTCGGCGCAAACCCGGACGCGGTACACACGGTCGGCAACACGAAGTTCGACGAATCCGCAACGATGCTCTCGCCTGCCGAACGCGCCGAATTGCGCCGCGATCTCGGCATCCCGGACGGTAACAATGTGTTGATTTGCGGTTCCACCCGCGATGCGCCCGATGCGAACGACCCCGACGAGGAAGATCTGATTCTGGATGCGGTCCTTCACCTTTATCTGGTCCACGTGCATAACGACCTGTCGGTAATCATCGCCCCGCGCCACTTAGAACGTGCAGACGCCATTGCGAAGCGACTCGCCGGGGACGGAAATTTCACCGTCCGACGCCGCTCGCAACCGGCCCTGGTACGAGGCACGCCGGACACGCGCTATGGTGACATATGGCTTCTCGACACCTTCGGAGAACTCGCACGCGCTTATGCGGTCGCCGATGTGGCGTTCATCGGCGGGTCGCTCGTCAAGCGGGGCGGGCAGAGCGTGTTTCAGCCGCTGGCACAGGGTGTACCCGCGGTGTTCGGGCCGCACATGAACAACCAGCGCGACATTGCCGCGCTGGCGCAATCCGAAGGGGTTGGGTTCCTGGTGCGGGACGCCGCTGATCTTGGTGAAACGGTCCACCAGATACTGACCTTGCCACCGGGAGATAAAGCTGTGCTCGCGGCGAAAGCACGCGCGCTGATCGAGCGAAACCAGGGTATCACGGCGCGTGCTCTGGACCTTATCGACGGCGTCCGCACGGGGCGACTCCGGTGAGTAACTCCCGGCACGACGAAACATGGCTTGTGAACGGCGTCCTACACGACGGCGATAAAACGCCCGGCGCGGTACTGCTTCGCGCCGCGTTAACGCCGCTCGCTTGGCTACATCGGATGGGGTTGGAAGTCTACCTCGCGCCTTTCCATCTCGGGTTACGCAAGCGATATCGGCTCCCGGTCCCGGTCGTTTCGGTCGGCAACCTGTCGTCCGGCGGGACGGGAAAGACTCCCGCTACCGCGCTGATCGCCGGGCACCTTCGGGACGCGGGGAAGCGGGTGGTCATTCTTTCCCGTGGGCACGGCGGAACCGCGGAACGCGAACGCGAGCCGGTGGTCGTCAGTGACGGAAGCGGTAGCCATCTTCCGCCAGATAGGGCGGGCGACGAACCGGCGTTGCTCGCCGGACTCCTGCCCGAGGTCCCGATCATCGTCTGTCGTGACCGCCGCAAATCGGGACGGCTTGCCGTGGAGCGGTTCGCGCCCGATGTGATTCTGCTGGATGACGGCTTGCAGTACTGGCAACTACACCGGGACCTCGACATCGTTCTTCTCGATGCGCGCCGCCCTTTTGATAACGGGTGTGTATTGCCACGCGGTCTTTTGCGAGAACCGCCCTCGCATCTGTCCCGCGCGGGATTGGTGATCCTTACCCGCGCCGACCGCGTGCCCGATGATCACACGCTCCGACAGAACATCGCCGAAGTGCAAAAACGGACCGCACCGAATGTTCCCGTATTGACCGCGATCCACGCGCCCGTTGGCTGGATTCGCTTCGATGCGCCGGGCACGGTTCTGCCTCTGGATGCTATTCCCCGACAGTCGGGCGTGCTATTTTCCGGGATCGCGGACGGCAATGCGTTCGCGGAAACCGTGTCTGCCCTCGGGGTCGATGTCCGGAGTGTGCGTTCTTACGGCGACCATCATCACTACACGGCAGAAAACCTGAGCGAATTGCAAGAAGCGTCACGAAATGGCATGCCACTCCTGACCACGGAAAAAGACGCGGTGAAAATCGCCGCGTTCGGCGTGGACGCGTTACCGACACTTTACGCGCTTCGTATCGTTTTACAGGTCAGCGACGAGACATTGCTCAAAGAGCGTTTGCGGCAGTTGTTCTAAACCGCTACTTTGCTTCGCTTGCCGCGATACAACTCCACCAGACCCGGAGGCGCTTTGAACTCGACATCCTCGCGCAACAGAACGAATTCCTCGACGTCCGTCGCGCCGCGTTCGCGCAGGGCGGCGATCACTCCCTGTACCACGTCTTCCGGCGCGGATGCCCCCGCCGTCACCCCCACCGTGTTCGCGCCTGCCAGCATCGCGTCCGTCACATCTGTAGCGTCGTCGATCAGGTACGCTCTGGTGCCGTGCGCCGCCGCGACCTGCCGGAGGGAGCGCGAGTTGGACGACGTGTTGGAGCCGACCACCAGAATCGTATCGGCGCGTTGGGACAGCGCCTTCACGGCATCCTGACGGTTCTGGGTCGCGTAGCAGATGTCATCGGTCGGTGGCATTTCCAGGCGTGGGAAGCGGCGCTTGAGAGCATCCACGATGTCCTGTGTTTCGTCGATCGAGAGTGTGGTCTGGGTCAGGAAAATCAACTTCTCCTC
>JACMMA010000407.1 GCA_014379275.1 Armatimonadota bacterium
AAGTTGCCGGACCAGATCCCGCACAAAGAGAAAATCCGGCGGTTGGAACTGCTGATCGCCCGCATCAACGACATCACGTGCGAGATCAACGCGCGGGACGCGGCATCAGGGAAAACCTTCGAGGTGCTCGTGGACGGACGTTCGCACAAAGCGCCGGACCAGTGGCAGGGGCAGACGCGCGGCGGCAAAACGGTCCACTTCACGGCGGGGCGCGAATTGACCGGTCAGACGGTCCAGGTCCGCCCGGTGTCGTCGCACCTGTGGGGCTTCCAGGTCGAGTTGGTGTAGCGATAGCATGTTCCCGCACGGCATCAGGATCGTGGGTTGAAACCCACGCCTGTGGGCACTTCGTGCCGAGCGTCCTCGCGGACGCAGGTACGCGGATTTCATTGGGCGAACGTTCAGAAGCCTAACCGCACCGACTTGCCCGCCGGACGGTAGTAGGACTCGATTCACTGTACAGTTTCCGGCACAGTCAAAGTGACTGTAGCCGAACCATAGGCGACACTGAGCGGGCGGCTTTGACATGAGCCGCCCGCCTGCTCTACACTGAGAAAGGTTTCCCTACGGCCTTGTGACAGACGTTTACGGGTATGGTCCCGTCGCCGTCTTCGGTTCAGAGTAGGAACAACGGCAAGCCCCGGTTATCGTAACACGCTCAGCGCGTTACGAGCACGGCGGTCCGTACCTTTTTCTCGTTTTTCGGCTTGATCTGACATTCAACTACGGCAGGAAGTATACGAACCTGCTCGGTGTGTACAGCCTTCGCGCATCGATCTTTGCGCATTAATTGTGTGACAAGGTTGCTGAGAACAGCGGTGCCCTCAGCGTAGATGATCTGCATATCGCTTCAGTATCGTTGCCTTCCACTGTTGCTTCTTCGTCGCAGGCGGTTGCCACTGGCGTCGTTGTGCCATCGGCAGTTTGTCGCGCAACCGGTAAGCCTCTTCCAACTCAACATCGTCTTGGGGATCGCCACCGTCTAAGTTGTATTTGGCCAAGGACGGAGCGACGACACCGTAAAGTAGTCCGGCATTCCTCGTGACGTCATCTTTAGGCTCTACCCCTAAGAATAGTAGGTACGTCTTGCCTTTTTTGAGTTCGCGATAATTCTCAGCCATGCGCCTCAGAACCAAACCGTCCGGTCCCGCTTCGGGATGTGTGAAAACATACACCGGCTCGCTAATGGGCAGAGTCTTCGACGAAGGTAGCACGAACGTTGAAGGTTTCTTGATGACCCGCAGTACCTCTACCTGGGCTATAGAAGCACCAAAGCGAGGAAACGAATCGTCCTCTCTAAGGTACAACAACAACTGTTGCCGCTCTGTCAGATCGTCAAGCGCCCTGACTACGACGATAAGTTCTGCGGCCGCCTCTAAGTCGTAAACCGTGTTAATCTGGGTACGAGGGAACCAGCAGTTTTGGGTCTCGATCACCTTGGTGATCTTTTTCCGGTTCCCTTTCAGCCACTTAGTTGACACCACTCGACTTTTGGCTTGTTCCCCTTTCGAGGGAGGGTTAGCTGATACGCTGCTCATAAGCAGAAACAAGCAGCACGACAAGGACACAACGGTCTTACCGCATAAGATGTGCATAGTTATTGCTCACTCTCTCCCGCATCTACTGCGGCCACTTTTTCTTTAGCTCGCGAGGGTCATAAAGTGTGACCGCATTTGTTGGTCCGCTACCTCCCAGTTCATTGCCTGCCTCCATGACAGAGAATCTTAACGCTTCCGCCTCGCGCCATGAAGCCGATTCGCATAAGGTCACGGCAGCGCGTACCCATGCTCGTATCTGCTCAGGCCCGAAGAGCGTTTCCGCGTCCTTCATGGCTTCCATCGCGTCAAGAGAACGCGCAACCTTCTGTAGTTGCCGCACGGCAAGGTTGGTTTCCGCCATGCTTACCTTGCGTTGCCGTTGCCGGATGCCTCCAGGTCGCGTGTAGCCTATGCCTCCTGCTCTTGCCGCGTCCGTTCGTCCAAGTATGTGTCATACGCCGATGCGCGTTCACGCCAACCGTAAAACAACAGCAACGCCAAAACCGAACGGGAGTCAGAAACCCAACCGCACCGACTTGCCTGCCGGGCGGTAGTAATTTTCCGCATACTGCTCGCAGAACTTTTCCACGCTCCCGACCGAGCGTACCTGCGCGGCGTAGCCCGGCAGTTCGGCGATGCCGTGCGCGACTTCGTGGATCAATGCCCGCTTGAGCACGAACGTTTTGTAGTCGGAAAGGTCCCAGAGGGCGTATAGTTTGTTGCCGTCCCAGGCGAATCGCCCGCCGAACCGCTCGGTGTCCAGACTGTCTTCGCGCCGCCCGACGAGGCGCCGCCCGCCCGTGACCGTGTCGGCGGCGTCTTTTATCGTTTCGAGTACGCAGTGCAGGCGGATCTCGCCCTCCAGCCAGTCGGCGTCCGAACCGGTGCGCTTCTGGTTGGACAGGCGCACTTCACGCACCACGGCGGCGTGTTCGGGCGGGAGTGTCGCCAGCGTATCGCGCACGTCGGCGAACGTCACCGGATATAAATGGTTCGGGGGCAACACGTCGGCGAAAACGCGCACCTTCGGAGGGTGCGCGGGGTCGGCGGGTTTCGGTTTCGGGGTGACTTTCGTGACGTAGGGGCGTTCGGCGGGAAGAACTCCGTCCGGGTCGGGGGACTCGCCCAATTTGTCGCGGAGGGAAACGATCTTGCCGCGTAGGGCGAACAAACGCCGCGTGTCGTCGTCGCGTGCTTTGACTTCGTCGGCGAAAAAATCATCGACGCCCGACGCCATCAGGCGCAAAAATTCCAGGTATTGAGAACGCTTCTCGTCGCGCTTTTTCTCGCCTGCTAACCGCTCCCTATACTCCGCCTCGAAAGCGTCTAACTGTGCCCAGTCTCGCGCCGAACCCTTCGCCATATTTAGCCTTTGTCATCCCCGAGCAGGCCGACGAATTTTTCCAGGATGCGGGATACCGGTAAGTCCGACATGCTACGCCCGACATGCGCGAATGTCACGGTACGCGTTTTGTCGAGGATGAAAAGGGCAGGGTGTGATAGGTTGAAGCCCTCGTGCGACAGCCAATAATGGGTGCCGTATTCCCGGGCAACGGCGCGGGAACCGTCGCACAGGAGGGGGAAGGGGAGAGGAAACCCCTTCAAAAATAGTTGGACCGTGATCTGACTCTGACAAACGACCGCGACGACCGCGACATTCGCGCCGCGTAGCTTCTCGAAATTGTCTTTCAGGACCTGTAACTGCTGTACGCAAAAGGGGCACCAGGTTCCGCGTAAAAAAAGGAGCAGAATATCCTGATCGGCGAACGACTCCAGCGCGACGCTATCTTTCGTCACGGGGTCGGGTAGCACGAACGCGGGGGCGGACTTGCCGACGAGCGGCGAAGCGTTCCGGGCTCCGGCGTCACGACGTTGTGGCGAGGAACTGTCGGCTTGCGTGGTCATGCGTCTATTTTACCCCATAACAAAAATCTGTGTATCCAATGCGGTCCCGCAAACATCAGGGCATCGTTTTTCCGTTGCCCGATCCGGCGAGCAAATCTTTGATCGGTCCGTTGTTATCCCGTGCGCCGTCTAACGCACGAAACTTTATCTTTCCTCACAAAGTTCCCCCGGCATGGGAAGCGACCACCTACGGCGCGAAAAGGCGAGTGACCGCTTTTGAGTTCACTCTTGCGAAGATGCTACAGTAGTATGTTTTCACGCTTCTATGGTATGATAAACCGTTTTAACATGCGGCAGTGAACAGGATTTCGGTCAGTACCGGACCCTGCCGCGTGAAATTACTATCATACCCGTGAGCTTTTTCTTCTTCCCGATGGGGGGAGCTGATTAGATTGTGAGAAGAAATACCCATGCGTTCGTGGCTTATCGTTGCGCCGTCGCTCAGCCTGCTGGTACTCCTCGGGCTGTCCGCTATGCCGACGTCCGGACGCCAGACAGCCCGTGCCCCGAAGGCTCCCACCGTCGAACAAACTGCCTGGCCGTTCTTCACCGAAAACTGTGTTGCCTGCCATAATTCGGAGACCAAGTCGGGAGCACTGGATCTGTCGTCGCTTCGGCGCGCGAATTCGGTGACGCCTTCGCGCGAAACGTGGGAGAGTGTGCTCCGCAAAATCCAGACGGGCGAGATGCCCCCGCAAGGATCGCCGCGACCGGATCCGGCGAAGATCAAGGCACTCAGTCTCCGCATCGAGGGCGAGTTTGACCGCGCGGATAAGGCTGCCGCCTCCGACCCGGGCAGCGTCACCGCCCACCGTCTGAACCGCGCCGAGTACAACAACACCGTCCGGGATCTGCTCGGTGTGAACTTCCGGCCTGCGGATGATTTCCCGCAGGACGACTCCGGGTACGGATTCGATAACATCGGCGATGTTCTCTCGCTCTCCCCTTCGCAGATGGAAAAATACGTGGTGGCTTCCGAGAAGATCGCGCGCACGGCCCTCTTCGGCCCGGATCCGCTCCAACCCACCCTGATCCGCCACGAAGAAGGGGGACGGATGATCATTGCCAGCGACGCCGTGCCAGCACGCTACGATGCTACGGGCTTGAACATGCCGAACTCGCGCCATGCGATGCATTCGTTCGCGGTTGACGGCGAATATGTCTTCCGGTTCGGGCTGAACGGCGTCCGCCCGCTCGGCTCCGAGCCGATCCGTCTCGCTTTGTGGGTAGACGGGAAAAAGGT
>JACMMA010000059.1 GCA_014379275.1 Armatimonadota bacterium
CGACAACGCGTTGTTGTGCCAGTAGAATTGGCCACCAGTCACGAATAGATACTCGCCGTCGACCACGCACGATGGGGCATACTGGATGTCGCCAAGATCGAGTTGCGAGTTATTTCGACCGGTCCCGGCGGTCGCGCCCTCGACACGGGCGATCATCGCCGCGAAAATTGCCGGGTCCCGGTCCGCGTCCGCCTCCACCGTCTTGTACAGCGATTTGAACCGGTTCCACGAGCCATGAACCAGCGGAGCCTCGCGGACGAAGCGTAGCAACACGTCGCGGTCTTCGCCGGATTGCGGGGGATAGGGCAGGTTTTGCGGGGGTACGAACGGCGGCGCACCCGAAACAGCGGCGTCCGGCATAAAAACTGTCTCCGAGACCTCAGTAAAAATAGCGTTACCAAAAACAGCAACGTGAGCAAGACGGACCGTGTTTCTCGAGAAAGAGCGGAAACGCTACTAACCGGAGGGTACCGGCGGTGTCCACTGTAAGCCCATGCACTAGTTGCACGGGTCCGCGGTCGGTGGGCGAAGCCGACTCAGCGCTGACCGCGGACCCGTGCAACTAGTGCATGGGCTGAGTCGAGACGACGCCCGGTGATGTGAAACGAGCTTCACGGCAACCACGGCGAAACGCCGCAGAATATGCTAACTGTTCCTATCTTTCCGTTAAAAACACGATCTATCTTGCTTACGTTGTTGTTTCGGTAACTGGGAGCAGTATACCAAAGCCGGAAAAAGAAAATCAAGATTCGAGATAGAGAGGCGCGACCGTTTCGGGCTGGAAGCCAGAAAATGGGAACACGCGGCACGCCGTGCGGCGTAAAAAATGTGCTATGAGTGGACAAAACAACGGGGGCACGGTTCACCCCAACTTCGACTGGACCGCGCTGATTGCCGACCGCAAGATCAAGGAAGCGATGGACGCGGGCGAGTTCGACAACCTGGTGGGCAAGGGCGAACCGATTCGTATCGAGGACGACCCGTTTACGCCGCCCGAACTGCGCGTCGCGCATAAACTTCTGAAAAACGCCAACGCCCTCCCGCAGTGGCTGCAACTGGAAAAAGACATCGAGCGCGAGCGTGACGCCGTCCTACCCTACATCGAACGCGGTGTCCGTGCCGTTACGCAGGGTAAGAATCAGGCGTCGAAAGAGCGGATCGCGGCGCGGTTTCGTGCCGAAGTGCGAGACCGCATGGATTTAGTCAACACCCTGATCCTCAAGTACAACGAGGTGACGCCGGGGTCGCTACAGCGCATCTTCGCCCCGTTCGCCATCAAGCGGGAGTTGGCGGCACTGGACGAGCGCATCGCGGAGTTGACGGAGTCAGTCGTTGCCGTGAGCGGGCGGTAAGGCGAGGAGCAGCTCCCGCGAGAGAGCCATCACCGGGGATTTGTCATGGCGTACTTTCAGGCGGTCGGCGAGATCGTTGAGCGCCTCGTTGACGATGTTTTTCGTCGCCGACGCTTGCAGGAGAAGCGATCCACGCACCGGCACATCGGGCGGGCATAGCTCTTCGATGACGCCGTGTACCTCGCAAAACGTGAACGCCGCCGCCAGCCACGAGTCTTGTTCCGTCTGCGAGCGATAAAACGCCAGTACCGGATACGAACGGTGCGATTCCAGAAGCTCCGCGCCCCACTGCTCCCACTGCGCGAGGAGTTGTTCCAGCGACCCCCACGCCCCGGCGTCGCGGTATCGTTCCACCAACTTTTTCGCCGACGTCGGTGCCCCGGTGCGGACATACAGGCGTAGCACCGTCGTTTCCCGCCGGGCGAAGGTTTGATACAGGGTGGGCAGATAACCGATTACGGTAGCGAGCAACCCGAATCCGACTCCCGCTTCCATCACGCATAACGTTTTGGTAACCGCGTTCGCCGGGGTTTTGTCTCCGAAGCCCAGCGTGAAGATGGTAACACCGCTCATGTAAAGGTTGTCAATGAAGTTAGCCGGATGATCCCCGATGGGAACCGATGGCGCGGAATCGAACCCGAATAAAAGGAGCGCGAAACCCAGGATAAGAAGGTTCGCCCAAAAAACAATCAAAAAAACCAGCGAAAGCGGTCCGTAAACGCCGAGCAGAGTATGACGGGCGGGGTTCGTATATTTGAGGCGTGTCGCAACAAACCGGCAGATAACCCACGTGAGGCCGAAATAAAATCGCGTCAGACGTAACCCGGTTCCGCCGCTCCGCGGGAGGACCATGGTTTCGAAGGTGTCGTAGAGCACGATGAGTATTATCAGCGCACCCGCGATAGCGGCGGGTATTTCGAGTCCATGCATGAATGGGTGTGTACCCATTTATCGCGAAAGCGAAAGGGCGGGACGCGTAATACGCGTCCCGCCCCGTGATCGGTCGGTCGCTGATTAGACTTCGCTGGCGTCGGACTCGTCGTCGAGAGCGAGCGGGTTGTCTTCTTCTTCTTCCTCTTCCACTTCGGGAAGGAATGTGCCATCGCTGTCGTCGTCGTCGTCACCGAAGGCTGCGGCGACATCCGCATCCCCGCCCAGAAGGGCACGGGCTTCGGCAATCTTGTCGATATCCTCGGGCATAGCAAGCGGATCAAGACCGGGCGCCAGTTCCACATTACGTGCCCCGACGACTGCTTGTTCGTCGGCGCGGGCTTCCCGTCCGGCGAGCGAGTTTTCGTCAAACGCGTAGGTGATCTTCCCCGCCGCGATCTCTTCCAGCGCGACGGTGAGCGGGTTGGTCGAGTCCGCCGGCGTCACTAAAGCGCGGGCGCCCTCTTTGAGTTGCTTGGCGCGTTTGGATGCCAGAATAACCAGCTTGTACTTGCTGTCAATCGCTTCGTCAATTTTGTCGGGGGACGGATAAATCATACTTGTTTGCGGTTCCTTGCTCGGTAAAGTTTTGCCGAAAGGGTGTCTATTTGTCGCGATTATACGCGGGTAATAAAGCTAGTACGTCGTTCAATTCGGTCGGTAATGCATCGCTGGACGCGGGCCGTTTCATCGGTTCGTGTTCGGATCGTTCCGCCTGCCACGCGGCTTCCATCTCGAAAATCACCTTGATGCCGGCGATGTTGACCTTGCGGTCGTCGGTTAAATAGCGCACGCGGGCAAGTCGGCTCAAATCCCGCGCCGAATACAGGCGGCGGCTGGAGTCCGTTCGCTTCGGAACCACCACCCCCTCATCGTCTAAAACGCGCAGAAACCATGCCGGGAGTCCCGCGAGGCGCGCCGCGACGCTGATAACATATACCGGTTCGTCGCTTTCATCCACCGTTTCCACCCGATCTTATCCCGCTCTCGCTTTAGTTATGGTCACCCCGGGATTGGTCCAACTAAGGCACCGGCGCAACCGTATACTGTAGCGCACATATTGGCGCCTGTCAATAGGAGACAACCGTTTCATCGGCAAAACGATTGCCGGAAGTCCTCCAGAGCGGTATACTGCTGGTTTGGGGAAACCCTTATCGAATCGATGAAGGAGAGTATGCCATGACCGTTTCGCAAACCGAGTTAAACGATTTCACCCGCGCTTTTTCTTACCGTATTGATAGCGGGGAGCGGCTTACCGCCGCGCTGAATATTCTCGCGGCGGGCACGACCAACCCGATCCTGAATCAGGCGGCGACGGATATTTCGCAGCGACTCGTTGGCGGCGAAACATTGTCGCAAGCGATGGCACAGTACCCGACAATTTTCGATGACGAGTATCGAATTGTAATCCGTCGCGGCGAAATGACAGGTCGCCTGGAAGACGCCTTACGTATTTTGGCGTAAAAGTGTATCGAATATCATGCAAGTTCTAGCCGGAAAAACACAAAACGAGATCGAAACCCTTGTCACCGAGGCGCTGAACACGCCGCCGTTTCGGGGGCGTCAGGTCGCGCAGGCGCTGTACAAGCGGTTCGTGCGCGACTTCGAGGAAATGACCGATCTTCCCAAAGACATTCGCGCCCGTCTCGTGGAAATGTTCCAGTTGACACCGTGCCGTGTGATGAGGACTGACTCCGCGCCGGACGGCACCACGAAATATTTGCTTTCCCTCCCCGACGAGGAAGTGATGGAAGCGGTTTTTCTGCCGTACGCGGGGCGCACGTCGGTCTGTATTTCGTCGCAAGTGGGGTGCCCCATGGCGTGTTCGTTCTGCGCGACCGGCACGGAAGGTCTGGCACGAAATCTGACCGCGGGCGAGATCGTGGATCAGGTGCTCTGTCTGCAATCCCTGCACCCGGACCGCCGCATTTCGCATGTCGTGCTGATGGGTATGGGCGAACCGCTCTTGAATCTTCCCGAAGTGCTCAAGGCGATTCGCTTACTCAACGAGGAAGTCGGGATTTCGCTCCGCCACATCACGGTGTCTACCGTCGGCGTTGTCCCGAACATCTATAAATTAGCCGAGGAGGACATGCCGATAACGCTCGCTGTGTCGCTTCACGCGCCGAACGACGCCCTGCGCTCCGAACTTGTCCCGCTCAACGAGAAGTATCCGATCGAGCGGCTGATGCAGGCTTGCCGCGACTACGTGGCGAAAACGCGCCGCCGGATCACGTTCGAATACGTGCTGATGGCGGGGGTGAACGATACCGAGAAGGAGGCGCACGAACTAGGCGCGCTACTCCGGCGCGAACCGCTGGTGTCGGTGAACACGATCCCGTACAACACCACCGATGTCGCGTCGCTCTACCGCCGCCCCTCCCCCGAGGCGACGCGCCAGTTCCGCGAGATCGTCGCCTCCTATGGGGTCGTTATTACCCAGCGGCAAGAAAAGGGACACCGTATCGCTGCCGCCTGCGGACAGCTGAAACGTTCCGCATTAAAGCCCGGTTCCGCGATGCGCCCATTGCCGATGTTTATCGCATCGCAAAATACGCCCCTCGAATCTGTATCTGCCGTATGAGTGAAGCTGTCGATAATCCGCCCCCGTTAAACACAGTACCGAATGATAATAACCCGCTGGAAGAAATTCCGAATGCGCCGAAGAGCCAAGCAGAATGGAAATCGCGTATCGCCGCCGCGCCCGGCAAAGACCTCTTGAAACTGGTCCAGCGTGACAAACCCCGAGCCAGCCGTCTTCTCTCCGGTTTTCGTGCCACCCCGGAGTCGGTGAAGAATCCGGTTGTTTTATCGCGTGTGGCAGAAGAGGCGATGAAACAACCAGGGTTCGCGTCGGAGCTGACTGTTTTGACGGGGACAACCGGAAGTCCCCCCGCCCCCATGGTCGGAGGTGGTGGACTGGACAGGACAGTGAAGCCTTCTTCGCCGATAGAATCCGACGCCACGGCAGATTCAACTCCCCCGGAATTGGACGAACGTCGTCTGCAGGGGGTGGGGGCTTCTCCGTCTTCAACAACTGCCCTGAAGGACACCCGCCTGCGCGAGCAGATCGAAAAGCAACGCGCCGCGCTGAAGGAGAAAGAAGAGCGCATCGCCGGGTTAGAGCGCGATGCCGCACAGGCAAAGCGTGACTCCGCTACCCTACGCGGCGAACTCGATACGGCGCGAAAAGCGAAAGAACTCGCCGAAGCGGAGTCCGCGAACCTGCGTCGCCGCGCCGAAAGAGAAGCGAGAGAAAAGGGGCTAGGCGATAGGGGGCAGAGCAAAGGGAAAGTTGCCACGCCGCCTGCGCCTACCCCTTCCTCCCTATCCCCTACACCGTTCTCCTTCCCAATCGAAGAAGCCTTGCGACGACTGCTGCGGCGCGGGAAATATGCCGCGGTCGCCGAGGTGTGTAAGGAAGCGATTCTTGGCGGGGGAATCAAGGAAGCGTCGGCGATGGCGCGGGGCGCGGTACACGCTTTGTTCGCCGCCGCACTGTATGGGCTGGATGAAGCCGAGCGGGCGGCGGACCAAGACAGCCGTGCCGTGGAATCGTTCCTTGATGCGGGCGCGGTCGCCGAAGCCACGGAATCGTTCGCACGTCTCCTGAGTCAGGGGACATTGCTCCGCTCCACTCTCGCCGAGGACGCCACCCTGCTACGGAGGCTGGTCGCGCTTGCCGAGCGTGACAACCGACTGCCATACATCACGGCTGCATTTTTACGGGTGCGTATCGTGTCGCCGCAGGGCTTCAATCTTCTCCTCGGATCGCTCCATCGCAAGGTCGGCAAGCGCGGCGCGGAGATCGCGGCGAGTCTTTCCGCGACCGCGAAAGATCAAAGCGATTCGGGAAGTATCGGTCCGGACGAAATGATTTCTTTGCCCGGAACCGCTCTCCCGGCGTTGTCCCCGCGCAAATTGGCGGAAGCGGCCGAAACCGGAGAAACGCGCCTGGTGCTTCGGGTGCGCGACGTGCTGGCAGGAATGCGTTACAGTAACGACGCCAAGCAGGCGACGCTCGCGGACGCGCTGTTATCGGCAGTCGGAGAGATCAGCCGTGTCGGGGTCCTGCCTTACACTACCGCACCCGGGTTCACCCCCCGGTGCGCGATCGTGGATGCCTCGAATGTCGCACGGCACAACCCCGACCCGCTCGCTCTGGATAACTCTCCTCGTGTCGCGTCGCTCCTCATGGTGCGCGACTTTCTTTTCCGGCGCGATTTCTTTCCGGTTATGCTCATCGCCGATGCCACCCTGCGTTTCCATGTGGATGACAAAGCGGCGTACTTATCTCTGGTGGAGCGCGGCATCATCCGCGAAACGCCGCCGGGAACTTCCGCCGACGAAACCCTGATCGTCGAATCACGAGAAAAGGACGCGACGCTGATCACCAACGACCGCCTGTCCGAATGGGGGGACGCCGCCCGCCGCGTAGTGCGCCTCGGCTTCACGCTTACTCCGACGGGCGTCGCACTCCTGCCGACGTAGGATATGGGAACCTCACCTCTGGGTACCCGGGGGTGCGGTTCCGTTACTCCCCTGCCTCGAACATATGCGGCAGAAAACGGCACTCGTTTCCGGTAATACGGTGATCGTCCTCGCGAATGCCGATGCCCGCCGCCCAGCCGTTCACCATCCACGAGCCGATAACCGGGTAGCCTCTGCCGAAATCGGTGAGCGGGAAGTATTCCTGGTAGACACACGGCCCGTCGTACATGCCGCCGCGCTCGGCAATGACTTCGCCGCCCCTGACGATGCGCGTATTCGCGCCTTCGCGCCCCAAAATCGGCTTCTGCACGTAGTCACCGGACGGTGGCGCGAAGTCTGCCGGGAGTAGATACGGCGATTCGGGAAACAGCCGGTACAGTATGGGCAAGATCGCCTTGTTCGACAGCACCATCTTCCAGGGGGCTTCCAGCCAGCGCGTCGGAGTGGACGGGATGTGCCGCCCGAACCGCTCGCGTACAAGCCACTCCCACGGGTAGAGTTTGAACAGGTGACGGATCGGTCGCTCGTGCTGATCCGTGAAGCCGCGCCGCGGATGATACCCGATCTGCCCGACGGCGATAAACTGCGTCGGTAACCCCGCCTGCGCCGCCGTATCGCGCAGATAGTTCACGGTCATAAAGTCTTCGCCGCCCGTGTCGTCATCAACGATGGACGTGAAATACATCGTGGCGTCGCCGACATACTGCGCCTTCGCCGCCGCCCACGCTTCGATAAGCCGCTCATGGATGCTGTTGAACTGGTCCAGGGCGGTGTTCTCGCCCGTGATGGCCTTGAACCAGTGCCACTGCACCACCGCAGCCTCAATCAAACCGGTCGGCGTATCGGCGTTGTATTCCAGCATTTTGATCCGCTCGCCGTCGAACGCGAGATCGAAACGTCCGTAGATTGTGTGTTCGTCGCGCTCCCAACTCGTTTTCACCAGGGGGACGAACGGCGCGGGAATCATAAACTGCTCCCACAGGTCCTGCGCAATGACATACTCTACGGCTTCCAGGCACATCTCGTTGAGTTTGTACGTCGCGGCTTCCAGGGCGGCGATTTCAGCGGCGGAAAACGAGTAAAACGCGGACTCATCCCAGTACGGCACGTCGCCGGTCATGTGATACGTCAAACCCTGATCGGTAACGATGCGTTGCCAGTCGGGGCGCCGCTCGATAGAAACACGTTCCATGGATTGCGACTAACCGCCCGCCCGTCCGCTACCACCGCCGAACGACCCGAAGCCACCCCGTCCGGAGGTGCCCGATACGCCCGTCCCGGACCGCGACCCACCCCCGGTGGAGTAAGACCGCCCCCCGCCGCCGAATCCCCAATACGGGCGGTAATAGCCGCCGCGACCGTTCGGGCGACAATCGGGCTCTTTCTTCGGGTCACAGTCGCGGGAGCACCCGGCGAGAAGTGCCGGGGTAAGAATCGTCAGCGAAACCGCGGCACAGGAGCGTTTGTTCATATCTGTTAGTCGTTTCTTGAACGAAATAGTTGCATTTTCGAGAGAGCGATGATTGCGTTGGTTAGAACAGACACAGCGCCCCGATGATTGGCCGCGGATTGTCGCTACCCCTTATTTTCTTCCCCGCCCCACATATTTGCGTCCCCGGCGCGGCGGTAGATCTCGTCCAGCAGTTCGCCGAAGACGGGCGCAGTTTGGCGGGGGAGGTCGGTCCGCAACGTGGTACGCTCCGGCGTAATCCCGTGCTCGCGCCACGGGCGACCGTCCGCGATGTAGTTCTGCATAAATGCTTGCAGTCGGTCACACGCGTTGGCAAGGCGCGACTCCGGCGTGGTTTTGGCTTCGAACTCGTGCCACAGTTCGGCGAAATATGCCCCGGTCTCATCGGGAAGTTCGTCGCCGAACAAGCGCCGTGCCGCCTCTTCCTCCCGCGCCGCCTGCCCCGCTACCGCCGCCGCGTCATACGCGAACGTATCGCCCGCGTAGATTTCCACCAGATCATGCACCAGTACCATTGCGAGCGCACGCCCCAAATCCGCCTCGAAACCAACCTCTTTGTGCAAAACCAGCAGACACAACGCCATGTGAAAGCAATGCTCGGCGTCGTTCTCGTGCCGGGGCGAACCGCCGACATAGTTCCGCCGCTCGATGTGCTTCATACGGTCGGCGAGGACAAGAAAGTCGAATATTTTTTCGTTACGCTCGGATAGGGGCATGGTGCTATGACAGAGCGATCAACTCTTTCTTACTATGCGACAGTATTTCGTTCCCGGTCTCCGTCACGACGACCACGTCCTCGATACGCACCCCGCCGATGTTTTCTACATACGCCCCCGGTTCCACCGTCACCACCATGCCGGGGCGCAGTTCTAACTCGGTGGTCAACCCGAGAGCCGCGCCGTCATGGACGACGCGACCCAATTGGTGCCCCGTGCCGTGTCCGAAGTGTTGCCCCAGACCGTCCGCCTCTAACGATTTGAGCGCGACGGCATGAACGTCCTTGCCGATCACGCCGGGGCGGATCGCCGCGAGAGCCGCTAACTGCGCCCGCAACACGGCGTCGTACATCGTGCGCTGCCGGTCGGTAGGCTCGCCCCCGATCACCAGTGTGCGCGTCATGTCTGAGCAGTAGCCGTTCAACTCCGCTCCGAAGTCCAGGAGCAGAAATTCCGGCTCGCCGCTCGACCCGATGACGCGGTCCGAGGGGCGACCGTGGATCAACGCCGAATTAGGACCGGAACCGACGATACTGTCGAAGGACAGCCGCTCCGCGCCGTTTTCGCGCATAAATACTTCCATCTTCCATGCCAGTTCGCGTTCGGTAAGACCCGATTTCGCCACGGTCAGAATGTAGTCGAAGCAACGGTCGGCGAGTGCGATAGCGGCGCGAAGGCGGGAAAGTTCGTCGGCATCCTTCACCGCGCGAACCGATTCCACATAGCCGCTCTTGCCCGTGAGCGAGATACCCTTCCCGTCGCCGTTTTCCCCGTCGAGCGCGACGCGTAGCGCGTTAAACGCTTTCACCGTCATGTTCGTTTCCTCGAATCCGACACTGGGCAAATTGCGCTTGCGAACCTGCTCCGCCGCCGCTTTCGCGAGGTCGCTTCCCTGCGGCATGATCAATATCTCAAAGCCAGAAACCTCCTTCGCCGTCTGTAGTTCGTATCGCCCATCGGTGAAGAACAACGCTTCGTCCGCTGTGAGTAGTACGACCCCGTTCGATCCGGAAAACCCGGTCAAATAGCGGCAGTTTTCCAGATGAGAAACGAGGAGCGCGGCGATCGCCGGGTTATTCTCGGCGACTTCGGGCAGACGC
>JACMMA010000408.1 GCA_014379275.1 Armatimonadota bacterium
CTCGTACAGGGAGCGCAGGGAAATGTCCATGCAGTTCAAGCCGGTTTCGGCGGCGAGAATATCGTCCGGGACCTCGGTGTCGGCGTCGCCCGCGCCGAGCGGGACTTTGGCTTCCTCCATCGGCGCGAAGATGCGCGAACCGTAGCGGGCGTATTGCAGTTGCCAGAACTGCCGCCACCCAAGTTCCTGAATCCATTTCGTCGCCCGGTCCGCGCCGATCTTTCCGACGGCGTCCTGCTTGGCTTCCGTCAGCGTGACGCACCCGTGGCGCAGATACGGCGCAAGGAGCGACGCCCCGGCGGTCGGGCCGACGTCGTTTCGGTCGCTCTGGTACTTCGCGACGTTGAATACGCGTAGCCGCTGCAAACCCGCCGTGCGCCCCCCGACCAGTGGCGAGGGTTCCGGTTCGCCCGCATACAAGTCACTTAACGCTTCCGCTAGATAGGCGGCAGTTTCGGCGCGGTCGCCGTGTAGTTGTTTCAGTTCCACGAAGGATTCCAACGCCCGGCATCGCTACGTAGTTCCTCGATTATGGCGTAAGCGTTCGCCGACAAGGACCGGAACTTGCTACCGATCTAATAGAATGTCCGCTTGGAGTATGATAAATATCGATGGCACGACCCCTATCCGCCCCCCGAACCGTCACCGGCTACCATGGCTGTACCCGCGCGGTCGCCGACGCGATCCTCGCCGAAGGCGCGTTCCGCCTGTCGGAGAACACTTACGACTGGCTCGGTCGCGGCGTTTACTTCTGGGAATACGCGCCGTATCGCGCTCTGGAGTGGGCACGGCTGGTCGCGCTAGAACGCGGTGACGAACCGGCGGTACTGGGCGTAACAATTCGGCTGGGGCGTTGCGTCAATCTGCTCGATGTTAGGCATCATGGTGATCTGGTGGCAACGCATCGATGGTTAGTCGAAACGCACGGCGTGGATAAATTGCCCCGCAACACAGCGCGAGGGGCGCATTATTTAGACCGCCTGGTTATTGATACGATGTGCGAACAGAACGCATTGATTGCTGCCCCTCTGCAAACTGTTCGCGGCACCTTTGCGGAAGGCGAGCCGATTTACCCCGGCTCAAAAATTCTGTCGAAAGCGCATACGCAGATATCTGTGCGCGACCATTCTTGCATCAAACGAATCGAATTGGTAACATTTAGTGGGAGGCAAGTCAGTGACAAATAACGATGTAAAGCCGAGGCGTGCGCGACGCCCGCGCACGGTTCACGAAGCCCTGCAAAGAAGCCTTGAAGAACTCAAGAAATTGAGCAAGGAAGAATTGGCTGAGCGCATGACTACCTACGTCCCCGGCGTCGAGCATCGGTGGTTCGGCCGTCCGGTGGAGCCGATCACCAAGGAAGAACTCCTCGCGCACTGGAATGGCGGACCGGAGCCGGAGATCCGCTACAAGGACGTGCCCGGCGCGTCACAAGCCCCGACTGCCGCCGCGAAGTAGGTTCCCAATCCCGCTATGACGCACGAAACCACGGTCACGCGCTACGCCGGAACCCTGACCGAACTCGCCGCGGATCTGGGCGATCTGCGCTACGACGCCCTCGCCACGTTCCTGCAAGACCTTTCCGCCAAGATAGATCGCGACGGACGCGCCGACGCGGGGCGAGGGCGCAAGAAACTCGCCGCGTCGCTTCATGCCTGCGCCGCGCATCTCGCGGACGCCGCCCGCGAAACGCAAACCGCGTGGCAGATCTCGGAGCCGTTTATGTCGCCGGTCGCCGAACGTCTGGCGAAGCGTCGTCCCCTTTCGAACGCACGGACCGGCGTGAAGTACGAGTTGGGCCCGGCAGACGCGGCAAACCGGATGGAAACGGACCCCACGACCGTGGTTTCGATCTGCAACGAGCCGCCGATCTACGACCTGCTTTTCGCCGAACGGTGCACGGGAAAGCCATATGCCCCCGCTGATGCCGAGCGATTTCTGGCGTGGGCGGAACGTGGCTGGCACGACGGCACCCATTTCGTGTACCTGATACGAAGCGACTCGGGCGAGGTCGCGGGGGCGGTGGATATTAAGTCGGCGAATCTGCCGTCGGCGGAGATCGGCTACTGGCTCAGTGCCCGACACTCCGGCGTGATGACGAACGCGGTATGCGCCCTATGCGAAGTAGCGCGGGGCACCGGGTATGCCGAACTGTTCGGTCTGGTACGGCAGACGAACATCCGTTCCGCGAACGTTCTGAGACGGGCAGGATTCACGCCGGGTGAAACGCTCACGAAAAACGGGATTCGGTACGACCGCTGGGCGATCGTTTCGCACGACAGGGCTACTCCGGGGTGAACGTGAACTTTTTGACGACGACCTCCACAGTTTTGCCGTCCGCCGGGGCGCGACCCTGAAACAGCCAGAGGTTCACGTGAATTCGGAGTGGTTTCTGCGGTATCAGCCGTGTTTCGGCGGGGGCGTAGACCCAGTTCGCCAGGCTTTTACTTCCCGCCTTACCCGTGCCCGCGAACGTTTCCCAGGTGACGCGATCACTCGCGCGGGTGAAACGGTGGGTCGCGATCATTCCCGGCGTGCTATCGGGTAAGGCGTACTCGAACGTATGCGAGTTGTTCTTTTCGGCGGAACCGGTGGCGGGGTACACCGTGAAATTACCGTTGGGCCATTTCGGGTTCCCCCACCGCGCGAACTCGATATCGATTTCGTTGGTGCTGGGTGAATCCTCGCCGTAGACGAAATAATCGAACAAACCGAGAACCACGTTCGGGTCTAAACGGTCCACCCGCCCGGCGGTCTGGAATTCGTACCGTCCGAACCCGAACTTCTCTTTCGAATAAAGTTCCGCGCAGCGCCATTCGTCTTTGGTCGCGCCCTTCACCCGCGTGATCTTGAGATGTAGATCGCCCGCTTTATCCACCCAGACATTATTCGGGTCCCACTGGTTGGGTCCGGGGCCGCTCACGCCTTGCTCACGCACCATCCATTCATAGCCGGAAAAGCGGATCGTTCGCGGGGCGTCCTGCGCGGAGGCGGTAGGTGTCGGGGTCATCGCACATACTGTCAGCAGTACGATGAGACTGAGTTTCCAGTTCATCATGGAGTTATCCCATTCGGGTTACTAAGTAGGGTCCCGCCGCGATTGGTCGCCGGTTCGGGACAGGGCGCATCGCGGCGGGCTGTTCAAAGAAGGACTTACTGCGCCGGTGTTCGATCCGTTTATATTTCCGGTGCCTTGCTGAGACGGTATACATTTCCTCAAGGCACCGGGTTCTAAGGCGGCTTCGTCGCGGCGGCCGGGTTCATTGCCGCCGGTCGCTTCGCACGGATATCAGCCGCCCCCGCTTTCTGCTGGGCGATGATCGCCTCAATCTGCGCCTTGCGGGCGGGGGGGATACGACTGTCTTCAAGCCCCGCCGGCACTGTTGCCGGCGTCTTCTGCGTTTGCTGCTGCGAAGAGTCGGTTTTTGTACCGCATCCCGCCGATGCCAGAAGCATTGCCAGGGCGCCGGTCACGGCGGCGACTCGTGATTCGATCTGTGTCATCTCACTCGCTCCTTAGTAGGGGGCACCATAGAACGCTCCCTGAGCCGCGGCGGGAATTCGTTCGTACAGGCCAGGAATATAGATGTTTTTCGCCCAGCTGAGTCGGCCGCGGGGAACCGCTTTCACGTGACCGTCCGCGAAAAGCACATTGCAGGTCTTGTTATGGCGGTATCGGGGCATGCCACCGGGTCCGGGGTAGCCGTCCGGCGGCGCGTTCTCGTCCCGATCGAAGTCATAGGCGAGGTCCATCTGTGCTTCCTGAGCGGAGCCATCCACGACCCCGGCGAGATATCCCGCCCAGTTCCACTGCCCGACTTCGAAGGTAGGATAGCTGTAGTTGTCTCCCCCGACTTTGGACGTCGCCCCCTTTTCCAGGATGGCGACGCGGTTGCTCGGGCTGTCGATCCCCGCGAGCGTCGCCGGCTCCGAGGGGTTGGTCGCGTAATAGGGATGGGAGATACAAAGGTTGATGCCGTATTGACAGATCTGCGCGTGTGGGAACGACGGACAGGAGAAGACCCCCCCCTCGCCGTTGTACAGCGTCACCGTCGGGGAATAGGCGGTACCCGTGCCGTTTTTGATATAAGGGTAGATGGCGTTGCCCCAGTCGTAGGGTGCTCCGGAGATGGGGTCGATATACTGAGATATGGGGAACGACTCGTCAAAGTCCTGGACGTACATGATCAGAGCCGTGCCGAGCTGCTTCTGGTTGGAAAGACAGGACGCCTGACGCGCCTTCTCCCGGGCCTGGGCGAAAACAGGAAACAGGATCGCGGCGAGGATGGCGATAATGGCGATCACGACGAGCAGTTCGATTAGCGTGAACGCTGAATTTCGTTTGGAGGTATACATAGTATTGTCCTTTCAGGAACCCGACTGATATCAGCACCCAGAGGTACTGAAAAGCGATAGGCAACCACACTGTTGCGGGAAACCGAGGCTAAGAATAAGAACCAGAGCAAATATTAGAAAAGGACAGCACCGCCCTTTGACCGAATTCATGAGTGAAGCGTCGTCGCCCGAAACGTTGATGATACTATTTGATGTCGCCCGCGGGAGGGGCGGTAGACTCGCGCACGATCAATTTCGCCGCGAGCATGGTGTCCGTGACCGGTTCGTCGTTCGCCAGCCGTACCAGCGATTCGGCGGCGGTGCGTCCGAGTTCCACCCGCGACTGACGCACGGTAGTCAGTCCGGGCATGATATAGCCCGACACCGAAAAATCTCCGAAGCCGATCACGGAAAGATCGCGGGGCGTACTCCGCCCGCTTTCCCGCGCCGCTTTCATCGCGCCTATCGCCGATAGATCACTGGCACACACGATAGCGGTGGGCGGCGACGGTTGTGCGAACAATATCTGCCCGGCGAGATAGCCGCCAGACTCTTCGAATCCCCCGCCGAACTCGACGGTCCTCCGCAAGCCGTGCCGCCGGACCGCGCTACGAAAGCCCCGCAGGCGGTCCGCGCCATCCAGATTTCCCGGGTCTCCCAACAGGAAACCGATGCGCGTATGACCGAGTTCTACCAGATGGTCCACCGCCCATTCGACTCCCGCCGCGTCGTCGATGCGCACGGAGGGGATGGAACGTCGCCCGGTATAATGGTTGATCGCCAGAACCGGGTGTCCTCCATCGCGAAGTCGCTCCACGAGTTGCTGTTGCGCGTCCTCCAACAGGAGGCAGGCGACCGCCGTCCCTATTTCTAACCCGCCCGGCCTTTCGGCATCCTCATAGCTGATACAAGGCGTCCGGTGCCGGGAAGACTCCGTCGCCTGCTGGAACCCCTCCCACAGATCGGGGAAGTAATCCGGGTCGATCCGTTGCCAGTTCGCCGGAAACAAGAGTGCGGTCTGTCTGCGGGTGCTGATCGGCAGAACCGACGGGACCGCATCGGCAACGAACGTTCCTTTGCCCCGCACACGGATCAGGACACCCTCATCGAGCAGGTTTGAAACCGCATGCCGTACCGTAAGGTAAGCGACGTTGAATTGGTTCGCGAAATCGTACTCGCCGGGTAGCCGATCCCCCGCCTGCCATCGCCCGGCGGCGATCTGTCTGCGAATATCCTGTTCGACCTGACGATACTTGAGAAGCGACCCCGGTTTCTTTTTCGTCGTTATCATCGTGATTTTTCAGCGACCTCTATATATATTGGGGATTATTCCACAGTCGGTCCTTGCTGTCAATAGCAACTTCTATATATATCGAAAGATACCAGGTTATTTTCGTGGCGTTCACCGAGGGAGCACCCGGCAACGAGAGGAATGGCATTTTCTGCTACCGTGCTACAATAGAGTTCTTCGATGTCGTCGTGCCGCAATGGGAGCGACGGGGGGCAACAGAAAGTGCGGATGCGTTTCCGGTTGCCGTGATTTTCCGGAACGATAGGAGGTACACAATAGTGAAGAT
Source organism: Armatimonadota bacterium (assembly GCA_014379275.1). Classification (GTDB taxonomy): domain Bacteria; phylum Armatimonadota; class Armatimonadia; order Armatimonadales; family Armatimonadaceae; genus JACMIU01. The sequence continues at coordinate 5,913 of JACMMA010000408.1, forward strand.
CTTAAGGCCGCTGAATATTCTGGGGCCGGTCGTGATGACACTGTTGGTTTCACGTGGCGTTGCCGCGGATCCGCAAGACCTGCCGGGTAAAGCGGAGACTACCCCGCCGCCGCCTAGGCAGCTACAACGAGTCTTAACTGACTTCACCATCACGTTCTCGGTGGCGATTAAAGACCTCAGAGACAGGGATTTTCGTTCCCGCTTGAAGGCGTCCCTGGCGAGGAAAAACCTTCTACTCGTTGCCGAAGGGAAACTCTCGCAAGCAGAAGCGGACGACGAGGCCAAAAAAGTAACGACGCTCAGTGAGGCCGAGGCGGCAGAGCGTTACACCAAGGAGGGGTTCGCCGCGAATCGGGCGCAACCCTCCCGCCCCGCGTTCGACACGGTTGTTTTTTCGGGACGTGGCAAACAACTGCTGTGGCAGTTCAAGAATTCTGACCGCAGGGATGACGCCGTCGAGCTGTTGTATGACGGCACCAAATCCGTCGTTTATCGACACCTGTCTCACCACATCGAAGAACGTCGGGGGCTGCCACCGCTCATCGAACTGACGCGAATACCTCCGCCGCTACCCGGCATCAACCTATCTCATATTGCGCTACTGAAGCCCCTGCAAGGGGCGCCGACTCCTGATGGCGGTGCCGTTTCGAAGCAACAGGTGCTCGACATAACTACCTCGCGGGCGGGGTTCGGTTATGCGCCCGCCGCGGTAGTCTGGTCTTCCGAAGCGGGCCGCGCCAAAGTAGCGCGGATCACAACCTACTACGGTACATCGCTAGGAACCGAGTGGGTCTATACACATCACCGCCCTTTCCGGGGCGTACTGATCGCCGACCGGATGATCTGGCGCCAGTACGACGGCGAGAACCCTGTCACTCAGTTCGAGTACCGGATCACAGATCTGAAGGAGACGGGGATGGACGCGGAAGCTTTCGACGCGTCGCGGTGGATGGTGCCCGGCACCGATGTGACCACCCAACTCGCCGACGGTAGGATGAGGACACACCGGTTGCGCGATCCAGAGGTGGGCGACGCGAGTACGAAAGAATACAACAGCCACCTCCTGCCCGTCGGCACGACCGCCCCGTCTTTCACTCTTCCCGACATCAATGACACCCCTCGCAGTCTTACCCGGCTATTGGAAGGGAATAAAGCGACCCTGGTCACATTCTGGTATTGCCGGTGCCCCGGCTGTATCCTGGAATTTCCTTCCCTACAGGACCTTCACACCCGGTTCCAATCACGGGGACTTAACGTAGTGGGTATAAATTTCGGCGACGATCCACCGGCGATTCGAAAGTTTCTGAAAGCCCGGGGGGCGGACTTTCTCATCCTCAAAGGCGACAAAAATCAGCAAAACTCGGTCTTCGACAAATATAAGGTGGAAGTCTATCCGACGACGTATCTCCTCGATGACAAAGGGACGGTCGCGTTCCGCACTGTAGGCTACGATGTGCCGGGGCTCGCAACGGCGTTAAGGAGGATGGGTTTTGAGTGGGTGATCCCGGCGGCCAAGACAGACCCGCCCGCCGAGAAGTAAAACTGTCCAGTCAATTGTCTGAAATGTCGGGTGTTGTCGCTGAGCGACCCGGAACAAGAGCGGTTTTCAGCGCGGATCCTGCTTGAACCCGAACCGGTGAACCGCCCGTGGTGGGTGCGTAACCAAAACCGCTCTGGCGCGTCTAAAGTACGGGAGACCCTTTTGAACTTCTATGCCTGAATCTGCCGTTACCCTGCGCCGCAAAGCCGAGGAAGCCGTTCTTGCCGGACGCTATTCCGAAGCCGCCGCTCTGTTTCGCAAAGAAGCCGCTATTTATCGCGCCAACGGCGACGTGAACGGCGCGAAGGTCGAGGAGATGAAAGCCGACCGGTATTCGAGCGAACTCAAACTGTACCGGCATCTGCCCGACGCGAAAGCGCCCGCCGTTTCTCTCCCGAAAGCGGGCGAGTTGGCGAAGTGGGAACCGCCGTATGGATGTTACCTCGGCGGGTTCATTGACCGCGATGAGCGCCTCGGCACGGTCTTCACCGACGAAAACTCGCAGATGCACCGCGACCCGGTTCTCTTTAACGAGATGACGGGCAAGAATCACGCGTCGGTGTTCTGCTACGTGTCGTACGGCAAGCGATTCCCGACGCGCTGGGCGGCGCGACTGCGCGGGCAGACGTGCGCGGCGCACATCGCCTGGGAGCCGAACGGCGGACTGGACATCGTGCAGGACGACGACTACCTGCGCACCTTCGCGCAGGATGCCGCCCGCACCCGTTGCCCGATCTTTCTGCGGTTCGCCTCCGAGATGAACGGCGACTGGACGCGGTACGGCGGGAACCCGGAGCGGTACATCGAGAAGTGGCGTCTGGTCAAGTCCGTGATGGACCGGTACGCGCCGAACGTGGCGATGGTCTGGTGTGTGAACGCGATCCCCGAACCCCCCATCGCGTCGTTCTATCCCGGCGATGAGTACGTCGATTGGGTCGGCGTCAACTTCTACTCGGTGCCGTTCCACGACAACAACCGCGCCCGGTCCGCCCTGTTCGAAAACCCGTCGGACAGCATCAAGTATGTATACAAGCTGTACGCGGCGAAAAAGCCGATCATGGTCTGCGAGTACGGCGCGTCGCACCGGGCGTCGCTGGACAACATCGACCGCTCGGCGTGGGCGGGGCGCAAGATCGCCGAACTGTATGCCGCGCTCCCGCGTTTATACCCGCGCGTGAAGTGCATCGATATCTTCGACAACGATAACCTGAAGTACGCGCTTCCGGGGCGACAACTCAACGATTACTCCGTCACCGATTCGCCGCAGGTTCTGGAAGCCTACAAGAAATCCATCGCGCCGGATTACTTCCTGCCGGCTGTCTGGGGGGCATGGGGCGGGCTGCCATTGACCCCGCCGACAAACACCGTAATCGCCCCGATGCCGGAGGATGCTTCCTCGCCGCGTGGTATACTGCGCGTGTCCGCCTGGGCAAGAACGTATGCGGAAACATTCACGGTCGCGTACAAATTGAACGGCAAGTTGGTCGCATCCGTCCCGGAAGCGGGGGCGCGGGAAGCAGACCTGCCGCTGGAAAAGCCGGGCAAATACACGCTGGAAGCGGTTCTGCTCGACGACAAGGGGCGTGTCGCGACCCGCACGGACACGGTAATCAAAGTTTTGTAGTGAAGATGCTTGGTCGCCCGGGATCCCCCCCGCCCCCGATTCTGGGGGAGCCAGAACGGACGTAGAGACGTTGCGCTCGGCCGGGGAACAGGACTCCCCTTGTAGCCGCTCCGGCGCCCCCAGAATCGGGGGCGGGGCTCCCGGGCAGGATTCTCTTGGAGTAAATATGGCAATCGCAAGTTACGGGGGACAATCCCAACAGCGTTGGGGAGACAACACGGCGACCGTCGGGGAAACCTTCCGCGATTTTTTGATCACGGATCTCAAAGGCGTCCCGCAACAAACGATGCTCGCCCGCAAAAAAGGGTTCGTGCTGGTCGCGTTCTTCACGACGCGGGACGAAACCTCGGCGCGGCTCATTCCGCTCTTGCAGTCGCTGGCCGATGCGTACAAAGAGTCCGGCAAGTTCTCCATCCTCGGGGTTTCCGAAACCGATGATGACGACTCGGTGAAAACGTTCGCGGATGTGACCGGCGCGAAGTTCCCGCTTGTGATTGACCGCGAGCGGTACCACGCCACGAACTACGGCTTCACGCTTTTCCCGACGCTGGTGCTGATAAACGGGGCCGGGCAGGTTCAGCACAAGGCGAAGGGCATGAAAGTGCTGGATGCACTACCGGCTATCTCGGACAAGATCGGCGCGTCGGTCGGTGCCGCCGAGTTCGCCCGGCTAGAAAATCAATCGTTCACCGTGGCCGTGATGCCGCCGCCCCCGCCGCCTGCAGAGACTCCGCCCGCCCCGGCAGGTGCGCCAGCGGCTCCGGCTAAGGCGTAACGTTTCTCGCCCGTTTAAGCGTACAATAGTCCGTAGAGAACGTAATGGACCCGAACACCTCACCCACAACACCAACCCCGCCTAATCTCCCCGAGGGCTTCGGGGAGATTTCGGCGGAAGAAGAACGCCGCCGCCGTCTTGTCGCCGAGCAGATCGCCCGCGCTTACGGCAAGAAGTTACCGAAGTTCGAATCCAAGCCGGTGTACCGCCCGGCGCAGCAAGACGGTGCCGCGCGACCTGCACTGCCCACTATCCCGCTCTGGATGACGCTGGCTTCCGTGGTGCTGTTCGTCGTCCTGGAAGCGCAGGTGTTCGGCTGGGCACGGGCGGCGGGCATCGCGCTGGTGATCTTCGTTCACGAGTGTGGGCACCTCGCCGCGGTACGGAAGCTCAAGCTGCCGGTGGTTGGTATCGTTCTCATCCCGTTCCTCGGTGGGATCGCGTTCAGCGGGCGGCGCGGGCAGAGCGCGACGGACGATGCCTATATCGGCATTCTGGGTCCGATTTATGGCCTGGCGACGGGGCTGGTTTGCCTGGCGCTTTATCCTGTGACGAAGGAGCCATTCTTTCTCTCACTTGCCGGGTTGATTTTCTGGATGCACCTGTTCAACATGATCCCTATACCGCCGCTCGACGGCAGTCACGTTCTCCCGATGTTGCAAAAGCCGAAGCCGGGTGTCTACGATCCGTACATCAGCCGCGTGACTCCGGCGCAAAAGTTTCAGTACGTGGCGCTATATGTCGGCGTGGCGTTGTTCTCCGGAATCGGCGGCTATATCATCAGCCAATATACTCCTTAGTTTTCCCGTGGTTTCTTTTCTTTGTTTGTCCTCCCGGACGGGGCCAACCTTACGTTGGATCGTTGGACCTGCGGTGCTAGGGAGTCTTGCTACACTTGACCCCGTGCTGTTTTCCCGCGATTCGCCGCTGCCGGTTCAACATTCCATGTTGAACCGGCAGCGGCGAATCGCGGGAAAGTCCACAGGAAAGCCAAGCAGTAACACAGCACCGCAGGTACAACGATCCAACGTAAGGTTGGCGCCGTCCGCGTAGGACCAGAAAGAAAAAGACTTCATACGGCAAGCATATCGGACAGCCTGTCCGCCCGACACCCGCTCCGCGACACCGGCATAAAAAAAGCGGACGCTGTTCGCGTCCGCTTTTTCGGTTCGTCCCGCC
>JACMMA010000409.1 GCA_014379275.1 Armatimonadota bacterium
GCGGAAATGGTGGAACTCGCCTCCGACGCGGATCTTTTGATCCACGAGGCGACGTTCGCGGAAAGTGAACGCAGCCTTGCCGATCGCGCGTCGCACTCTACGGCGAGCGACGCCGCCAGGGTCGCGGAGGCTGCCCGCGTCCGTCGTCTCATCCTGACTCACATCTCACCGCGCTACGACGCCGAGAGCGGGGCGGGACTGGAAATGCTTCTGGGCGAGGCGCGCGCCCTGTTTCCGGACACCGAAGTCGCGCACGACTTTATGCGCGTCGAAGTTCCACGCCGCGACCACAGCGACCATCCCCACGCAGACGAATAACCACTCTCTTAAATCCTAATGTTGAACACGTTCACAAAACATTGACAGGAGGATGCTTCTCTGTCATACTATAGATGAACGTGTTCAATAAGGGATCGAGGTCGTTATGAAAGCCGAAACTTACCTGCGCCGTGCGCTATTCGCGCCCATCATTGTGCCGTTGCTCGCCGCTCTAACCGTTGCCAGCCGTTGGTTCGACGGGGAGTTCGGTAGAGGAGGTATGACAAACGAGATCGCTGATTACACGGCGATGTTCCTGATCTATTCGCTACTCATCGGCGGGATTCCCTACCTGTGGATGCTCTACACCCGGCGTGACTTTCTGCGAACCGCGCCACGGGATGAGTTAGTGTCAGCCTGCTATATATTGCCGATTGTGATGCTCCCATTTTACTGGAAGTTTTGGGGGACGCTCAGTGTGATAGGAATCAGTGTGATTGGAATTGTTACCGTTTGGCCTGCCTACATGGGTGGCGTCCTGCTCGTACTCGGGACGTTCGCCGTGCCGATACTCGGTTACCTGTACCTCGCCCTCACGATCGGATTTCTACGCGCCTTTCAGTGGCTCGGACTAATCGAGTAAGGAACACAACTATGAGAACTATCTCCTTCTATCGGTGGTCGCTTTTGATGCCAATTGCCATACCGGTCTTTTTACTGCCGTTTTCTAACAGCGATGGTTTATTGGCCGGAATCGCGCAACTGTTCCAGTATTCTCTGATCTATGGCGGTGTTCCGTACGTCCTGACCATTTTGTTGCTCCTGCAACTCTTAATACGCGGCAATGAACGACAGTACCTAGTCTTGACGCTCGTTGCGCCGCCCGCAATGGTCGCCGTACAACTCGCCTGCGGATTCGCCATCGGTCTGCTGACCTCGCAGGCTGACCGCTGGATCGATGCGCTGAGCGGTGCCAGTTTCGCCCTCATGCTCGGGATTTATACACTCGCGTTCGGTTATGCCTACGTCGCTCTGACGCATTCGATGCTCTGGCTTTCACGGCGCGCGGGCTGGGTGTTAAGCGATCGCGACTGAAAACGAAGCGTGCTTATATCACCCGACTGGTGCCACACGTTAAAGAAAATGATTTGCAAAGATTGCGTTGGAGCCTGGAACTGAACCGCCGGAGTGCCGTACAATAACGGTACGCCATGACAGAAACGAAGTTCTATATCGCCGCGATGGATTGCCCGACCGAGGAGCAGATCATCCGCAACGGTCTAAGGCGCGAATCCGGGATCGAACGTTTGGACTTCGACCTCCTGAATCGCGTCTTAACCGTGTCGCTTGCGCCGACCGGAGACCCGGAATCTATCCGCAATTCGCTGAATGGTCTGGGCATGGCGGCTAAGCCGATGGACGGCAACGGCGGACCGGGCGAATCACCCGCCGCCGCGCTTCGCTCCCGCTGGATTCAGATGGGCGTCGCCGCACTTTTCGCGGCGGGGGCGGAAGTCATGCACTGGGTTGGCGCGGCGGGACACCAACACGGGGAGTATGCCCAGACAAACCCGATACTCCTTGTCTTCGTCGCCATCGCGCTTCTGCTCGGCGGGCGCGATACGTTCCGAAAGGGGTGGGTCGCGCTACGAACCTTTACACTCAATATCAATTTTCTGATGACGCTCGCCATCGTAGGCGCGATGGTCACCGGTGAGTACCCGGAAGCGGCGATGGTCGCGGTGCTGTTCGGAATCGCGGAACTGATCGAGGCGCAATCGCTCGACCGGGCACGCAACGCCATATCCGCGCTTATGGAAACCGTCCCCGACACGGCGCGGGTCTGGCATTCCCACGGCGGGGATGATCCCGGACACTGGCACGAAATGCTCGCGGACAAGGTTTCCGTCGGTGAGCGCGTCCAGGTGCGACCCGGCGAGCGCGTTCCGCTGGATGGTCGGGTGGTCGAAGGGCGGTCCGGCGTTTCTCAAGCCGCGATCACGGGCGAAAGTTTGCCGGTGGAGAAAGAATCGGGCGACGAACTCTGGGCGGGAAGTGTGAATGGGCGTGGCGTCCTGGTGTTCGAAGTCGGAGCCGCGCGCGGCGACACGCGGCTCGATAGGATCTCCCGTGCCGTCCAGGAGGCACAAGCGGAACGCGCCCCGACGCAACGTTTCGTAGACCGCTTCGCGCTCATCTACACACCGACCGTCGTCGTTCTAGCTTTGTTAGTGGCTATCGTCCCGCCGATCCTCGGATACGGGGGCTGGATGGAGTGGCTTTACAAGGCACTGGTCTTGCTGGTCATCGCCTGTCCGTGCGCGCTGGTACTCTCCACGCCCGTCGCCGTCGTGTCCGGTCTCACCGCGGCGGCGAAGCAGGGCTTGCTGATCAAAGGCGGAGCATACCTCGAAGCCGGAGCGAAACTGAAAACAATCGCGTTCGACAAAACCGGGACGTTGACGCGCGGTA
>JACMMA010000060.1 GCA_014379275.1 Armatimonadota bacterium
CGGCGCTACCAGTTAGGCGCTTCGCGCCTACGACGAGGAAGGGGCTTTGCCCCTTCCGATGTCCTTAGCATCGACTTCTTCTCTAACCCGGTTTCTTATTCAGAACGTTCTTCATGCCATGAAGATCGAGATAGTTATCTGAAGAGGAAATGTACCGTGTCTGTCTGTTTGTCTCACCCTACCGGAGGGGGCACGTAGTGCCCCCGGAGGGACCCCGAATGAAAACAAACAGACAACGGAACGGCTCCGCCGGTATCTATTGTTTAGTATAAAATAGTATAGGGGCGGGTCCGCCACAGAACCCGAAAATGGCGTTTTCACTCTCATCCAGCAAGGTCATATGTGCCCCGCTCAACCTTGCTGAACAGGGTCTTCAGCAACGTGCCAACAAGGTCGTTTCCGGCACAACAGCAAGGTCATTTCTAAGTGGTCAGCAGGCTGACAGCGAGGTGGCAGCAGCCTGCCAGCAAGGTCGATTAAAGGAGGAACTTGTCATCGTGGGTCGGCTCATCCACGTCAACTGCGCCGGGCACATAATGCATTCTCGCGCCGCGAGGACCTTTTAGACAGATCACCTCGCCACTTTCTATGAGTGCCTTCCGGGAGCGGTCGATGATCGCGTTGTCGAGGTGCCCATAGGCGTCACGCATCCGCTCGCGCAGTGCCGCCCACGAGAGTGCCGGTACGTCGGTGACCAGGCGCACAATATCCCGGCGAACTAAGCGATCCGTCTTGCTCGGGTCCCGGTCGATCTGTTCGCGCCAAGGAGCGAACTTGAACAATTTTATTTTGTTTTTTTTCTGGTCCGTCACTTTGTACGCGATGACGCCGGTCGTTCGGGCAGCCCCGGCGAGCGTTTGGACCGCTCGGCTAACGTCTTTATACGCGTCTTTGTAGGTAAAGTTCAGCGATTGTGCTATCTGGTTGTACGTGAACGACCGTTCGTGATTCGCCTTTAGTAGATCGAAGGTGCGGTCGGTGATCTCTTCCCGGCTCGGTCGGATCTCCGCGCGCGGGGACGAGTTTCCGAAGTCTTGCGCGAGGCAAGGTTCATTCGCTGCCAGAGTCGAAAGCGGTGGGTACGGCTTCGCCGGGTCTGCGTCTTTTCGGGCGTGGCGGAGGGCATTTTCGCGAGCGACGGAGTCGGCGGCACGTTTGCCAGAGACTCCATTCGGCGCGTCGGCGAAACCAACCGTTCCGACAACGACGGCACTCGCTTTGGGCAAGATGCCACGTGCCACCAGAACCTTTTCGTAGACCGCCCCGGATGCCAAATAGACATCCACGTCGTGTTGGTCCACGAGGAGATCTTTGTCCGGTCCCCACTTGTAGGATTCAACTGCGGCGACGATGGCGGCGTAAGTAGGTTCGTCACACTCGCGGATTGCATCCGCGCCGCCATAACCGGCACGCAGGGCGATGGCATCCACGAGCGAATCGCGGCGTGCAGACCTACGGTGCTGAGCGGCGTTCTCTTGCTCGCGCTTCTCCGCCTCCTCTCGCTCCTTCTGCTCACGTTGCAGTCGATCCTGTTCCTTCCACGCGGCACGCTCTGCCTCGCGTTTGGCGTCAAGGGCGACGAAGCGTTCACGTATCTCGTCCTTCTGCGAATTGAACGACATGAGAACGAAGTCCGTTGCTTCCGGAATGTGACCATCTGCGGAACGGCGGAATATGTCGATCACGGTATATTTCCCGCGATCACCCACCTGCAAGGTTGTCAACCGGTCATTCGCCCAGCGTATCAGGAGGGCGTGGTCGGCGGCTTCCATCGTCTCAGCGAGTGGATCAAGAATGGCTTCAACAGTAATCTGCATTGTTCTCCTTAGAATGCTGCGGCATTCTCCCACGCCGTTTTAGGGCTGGGAGGGCCGCGCATACGCGCTACAGGCGGTAGTCCGGTATTCCCCGGCAGCGCACCTGTGACTGCGGTGTTGTGTGTGACTATATGGAAGCGAACGTCATCGCGTCGTGGAGCATGAGTTCGTCCATGTGTGCCGCCAACTCCTGTATCTCCCGGATCAATTCGTCAGAGATATTGTGCACGTTCGACGAGTCCTGTCCGTGGCGCTCAACCCTCTCCCCCACGTGGTCCTCGTTCCAATGGTTCGCCCATTCCTCGACGACAATATAGTCGAGGCAATTCGGGCATTCGACCACCTCCTTGCGCTCCACCTGACCCGCACAACACTCCTGGCAGAATTGGTCGGAAATCCGCTTCCCGTAATTGCCGCAACCGGGACACTTATTACTGCATCCACCCCGAGACTCTTTACGGCTAAAGAAATTGAACGGGGGTCTGCATTTACCGCAGTCGTACACCGGCCCCTCTAAAACATCGGAGATACACCCACACGAGTTGCAAACCCACGCGGTGAACGTTCCAATAACGTCCGGGTCGGGTAATACATCCGCAGCCTGTCGGCGCGTCTCCGCGTCAGGGGACACGCTGGGAGTTGTCGTAGTCACGGTCATCGGGTTAAACATATGCTCTCCTCTACCCGTACAAAACGGGCGGCATGGTTGAATTGGCGTTCTTCGGAATGGTCAGGGACAGGCACGCCGGTGGACAGAAGGCGGGCATCGCGCCGCGCCACGCCGCGTAGTAGGATGGCCGTCGCCCGCACCCACGCTTCCGACATCACCACGCCATCACTGTGGAGGGCAACGTCCTCAGGGAGATCGGGTGCGGGTGCCAGTTCCGCGTTCAGTTGTCGGGGTTGCCGTGCCATCGTCGTTTCCTGCGTATCGCTACAAAGGAGCGAGGCGCAGAAATTTCAGCACCTGCGCCGCCTATCCGCGACCACATCGACATGGTATGGGAGAACTGGAGGTGGGAACGGACGGCGTAGGAAAACCGGCGAAAATCACCTTCCGGGGCGAAATCCTACACGGATGCAGGTGCCTGGCTACTCAGGGTCGGCGAGTAAATAGCGTACATTCTTCCAATCGTGAAAGGTTTGGATTTGTGGGTGACCGTTCCAGGAGTAGTTTGTCGGATACCCGCGTGCGACCGCGAGGTGGAAAACAAGGTCGGCAACGAGGCACAGGAACTCGCGGCTTTGCCGACCGTTCTCGCCTCCGCCACCTGCCATGCTGTTGAACAGGCGGTGAGCGAAATCTGGCGCACCGGGTGGCGGTGATATTGAGCGCGACAGACAGCCGATCTTTTCAGCCAGCGTGTCGGCGATAGCGCGATACACCGGGCGAACCGTGGGAGGGTTTATTTTGCCGAAGTCGCGCAACCGCCACTTCGCAGCGTCTGCCCATTCCGGGATAGTCATGGTTTGTCGAAGACGCGCGAGCAACGCGGGGACGTCCTCAACCCCTGTCCCACGAAGCGGGGCATGGGGCACATTGCGCAGGGCTTCTATCAGTGCGTCCGCCTTTTTCACCACCGCAACAGCGTAAGGAGCGACTGCTTGCCACCGCTCGAAGTCATGCCGCCATAGGAGAAAGCATAAAGACCGTGGTATATCCTGGCCGTTCAGAAACACCCGGTACGGCATCGGAAGCGCAGACACGAACGCGCCGGTCACGGCATCCTCGACGTCCAGCCACTCGATCCCGAGATGTTTCAGTCCCTCGGTGAGGTAGGCATCGTAAGCCAACCACTCAAATGCACATGGACCGATGCGGTGGCCGTCGCGTGGGACGAGACGACGCCCTATCCACCCATGCGGGGTCGGCGGAAATCCCCCCATCCGAAGCGGGTCCTCGCCGTTAGAACCGAAATCGTCAGTTGCAAGCACGGCAAAAAAATAGAGCGCACGTACGTCGCCGACACCCCGTGAGCGCCAGGTGCCCGTTATCTCGCGGAAACGTTTGTAGTCCTCTGACCGGCGTTGCTGTCCGTCTGTCATGCCGTCAAGTTCATCAACATCCGTAATATCGTTCACGGTTTCCCATTCGTCCTGGGTCGGGAACAGGTCGTGCGGCATAGCGACCGCTTCCGCGAAACTGTGACCGAGATCGACGGTGTAGGGTGAGCCATTAAGGTCGGGGCGGTCACCAGTTAGTGCCCGCAACAGCGAGTAACTCGTTTTTCTGTACTTGGCACGCTTGGCGGAATCTTCTACGCGGTTATAAGGAACAGGTAGGGGCACGTAGGCTCTCCCCTCCTCTACCCGCCCCCCACCCGGCTCGTCGCTGTCTACAATCCCGTCGATCATCGCTCTATAGTATCCTATGGCGGAAACGAACTCCGCCATAGGAAATGAACCGGGAAAACGTCATTCGCTGGCAACCACGGTCCCCGGTCTTTGCCCTGCCGTCCCCTCGCGCGGCCAAGTTGTGTACAGGGTGCGACGTTGCTGGCGAGTGGGCTTCAGAATCGTCGTTTCCACGATGATCGGAGTGTACAAGGACGGCACTTTAGGGGCATTCTTTGCGATAAGTCCATCACCCGCACTAAGCAAGCCACCCTAGAGTTATACAATTCTAGGGTGGCTTTTTTATCGCACGGCTCGTTGAAGATCGAGTATAGAACGGATTCAGACCCGGGTGTAGTGCGCCTTCATGAACTCCTGCCACTGACCCTTTTCGCCCTGACCGAACGACGTCAGTGTCCGGTTGTTGTCGTCGAGAATCGTGATCACGTCGCGGTAGTTTGCCGTCTCGCCGTCCTTCGTCATACTCGGTCCCACACAATTCAGCGTCATGACCGTGCCATCCGCGCTCAGTTCGCCCACATATTTCCATAGGTGCGAGGACATCGACGCGAACCAACACCCACGATACTCCTTGAACGAAACGTCATAGCCGAGTACCGAATAGGTGTTCATCGGCGTGCCGTTGGGCATCGATGATTTTCCTTCGCCGACTGCCCACAGACCCCCGAGGCTTTTGACGCTTTCCGTGCCTTTTGACTCTTGCTTTGGTTGGTCCGGTCCCATCGTCATTTCTGTCTCGATGCGCCATTCGCCAACGAGTTTTTGAAGCCATTGGTGCTCTTGGACCGGCTTGGTCCCCGTTTCGATCGGTTCCTGCGTTTGAGTGCTCATATTGTTATCCTCTCGTAGCTACCCCTCTGTCTTCCAGGAGGCATATCCCCCATCCCAGAGAAGGTCCCTGCTGTATTTATGCCGGGGTGATAGGAGCAATAGATTTACCCCATGCAGACGGCACTACTGGAGGCAAGAAGAAAACGGAAACGGGACCGGCAAAAAACTGCGGATTGGTGCATCGTCCATAAACGAGGCCCCGCGATCTTGGAAGACACGAAGTGGGTACCCGCTTATGCCTTGGAGCCACATTTCAACGACCTGTTCGAGAACAGCCTTAACGGCGCGCGGATGCAGGCGAACCGCGTATGTCATCGTTGATGCCGGGTTTACGATGATTTTATCGGGGGTATGGAACCATAGGAAAAGGTTTATGCATATAAACCTTTTAGGAAGATAAAGTATTTATGCGAACCCTCGAACCAAAACGACGGCCGAAGGTTTTACTATGGCTACTGCCTTTTCTGATTATAGTCGGTTTGATCACGTGGCGGATCACACAAAAAAATGCGGAGGCCGCGGAGGACGCGAAATCCACAGCGGCGCGCAAGAACGCCCCGCTTAATGTAGACGCCGTTCCTGTGACGCGGCGGACAATTACGACGACATTTACGACGGTAGGTACCATCGAAGCACCGTCGACCGTTCAGGTATCGCCGCGTGTCACCGGCCGGATACTGGATATTTTGGTGCGCGAGGGGGACCGGGTGACGACGGGGCAAGTTCTCGCCCGCATCGATCCGCGCGAAACGCAGGCGAACATCCTGCAACGGGAGGCGGCACTCGCCCAAGCCCGTTCTCGTCTCGCCGAGGCACGTGTCACCGAGTCGTCACAGGGGGTCGGAGTGGTATCCGAAGTCGAGCGTAACCAAGCCGCACTCGCCACGGCGCAGGCACAGAACCGCCAAGCCAGCTCCGACTTTGAAGCATCTATCGCCAATGCCGAGGCAGCCGTGGCTGCTGCCGCGGAGCGCGTTGTCGCGGCAAACGCGACGATTCGCAGTGCCGATGCGGATATCGTTTCCGCGAAAGCCACTTTGAACAACCTCCGACAGCGCAGTGATCGATACAAGTCGCTTCTCGCGAAAGGTTTCGTTTCCGAGCAGTTCGCGGATAATGCCCGTACCGAACTTTCGGTGCAGGAAGCCGCCCTGCGCGCCGCCGAAGAACGCCGCACGAACGCGGTCGCTACCCGGGATGCTGCCATCGCAACCCGGAAAAGCGCGGATCGTCAGGTGACCATAGCACGGAACAAGGCAAGAGCCGATGTCGCGGTCGCTAACGCGTCGCTGGCCCAGACGCGCGCCACGTTGCGCGCTGCACAAGCGAACACGTCGCAGACCGACGCATTCCGAGAAAACATATCCGCCCTTTCCGCCACCGTTTCTGCGGCAGAAGCCGAGTTGCAAGCCACACGGGTTCTTCTGACCGAACTGACTCTACGCTCGCCGCTTCAAGGGTTGGTCGCGACGCGTCTTCTCGAACCCGGTGCGGTCGCCTCCCCGACAACGCCGGTAGTGTCCGTCGCGTCTGTGCGACGGGTTTGGGCGACGGTAGCTGCCCCCGAGGAGACGGCGCGTCGCCTTGCGTCCGGTCAGAATGCGACCGTAACACTCGACGCTTTGCCCGGCGAATCCTTCACCGGTCGCATCGCGCAGATTCTGCCCAGCGCCGATCCGCAGAGCCGCCAGTTTACTGTCCGCGTCGCACTCGACAACAGCCGGTTTCGTCTGCGTCCCGGCACATTCGCCCGCGTCTCCTTCGTCACGGAGCGTGCACCAAACGCCCTTACGGTTCCCCCGGAAGCTATCAAGGAACAGGGCGGCGAAAAGTATGTGCTCGTCGCGGGTGCCGATCAGACCGCGCAAAAACGAACCGTGGAAACCGGGCTCTCCGATGCCAAAGGCACCGCGATCACAGGTAACATCGCGGAAGACGACAAAGTTATCGTCTTGAGCCAGCGTGATGTCCGCGACGGACAGAAGATCCGGGTCGGAAGCGGTAGCACCGACAAACCCGGTTCGGTGGACGACCGGTCTAAACCAGCTAATGGAAAAGAGAACTCCAAGTGAATATCGCGCAAATATCCGTCACGCGCCCCGTCGCGGTGACGATGCGTATCCTCGCACTCGTTTTGCTGGGTGCGGTCTGTTTTCTGCGGCTCCCCGTAGACCTTTTACCGAATGTGACCCTTCCGACGGTCTCTATCTCGACCACCTGGCCCAACGTCGCCCCGGAAGAGATCGAAACGCAGGTGACCCGCCCCATCGAGCGTGCCGTCTCGTCGGTTCCCGGTTTGTACGAAGTCTCCTCAACCAGCGATGAAGGAACCTCGAACGTACGCGTTCAGTTCCAATGGGGCGTGGACATCGGGAAAGCCGCCGTAGACGTGCTTCAGCAAGTCGAGCGCGCGAAGCGCAGTTTTCCGGTCGATCCCACACTGGAAAATCCGATCGTCGCGAAGTACGACCCGTCGCAAACTCCGATCCTCGTTTATGGCGTTTCCGGCATATCCGACACGATCAAACTCCGCACGTTGCTCGATAACGATATCGCTCCGGTGATCGAAAGCGCGGATGGCGTGGCGGCGGTCAATGTGACCGGCGGGGACGAGCGTGCGATACTGGTCGAAGTGGACCCGGAAGCCTTGCGCGCGCGTAATCTTTCCCTCCAGCAAATATCGGATGCCATCGGTCGCGAGAACCTGAATGTCCCCGGCGGAATCGCGCGTTCCAGCAACACCGAACTTACCATACGGTCCCTCGGGCTTTTCGCGACGCCCGAGGAAATCGGCTCGGTGCCCGTCGGGAATAACCGCGGACAGTTGACCCGCGTCAGTGATGTCGCGACCGTCCGCGACGCTTCCGCCGAGACCCGTATATTGACCCGACTCAACGGCGAACCGGCGGTCGGATTGCTGATCGTACGGCAGAGCGGCGCGAACACACTCACAACCGTGAAGTCTGTACAGGAAAAACTGGAAGCGGTCAAAAAACAGTACCCGGATCTCAAGTTCGGGTTGGCGTACGATCAGTCCCGTTTCATCGGGCAGTCCGTATCGCGAGTCCAGGAAGATGCTATTATCGGCGGTGTACTCGCAGTCATAATCCTCCTGTTCTTTCTGCGCAACGTCCGCTCCACGATTGTGGTCGCACTCTCGATTCCCATTTCCATCGTTTCCACGTTCGCGCTGATCTATCTTTGCGGCTTCTCGCTTAACACCATGAGTCTTGCCGGTCTCGCCCTCGCGGTCGGTCTGATAGTAGACGATGCCGTCGTCGTGATCGAAAATATCTTCCGGCATATCGAGCGTGACGGAAAGCGGGCGGCGGAGGCGGCGGTATCCGGTACGCAGGAAATCTTATCCGCGGTAGTGGCGTCCACGGTCACCATCGTGATTGTTTTCCTTCCGCTCTTGCTAATCCGCGGGCAAGCCGGACAGATGTTTACGCAACTTGCGCTGGTCGTTATTTTCTCCATCACGGTCTCGCTACTGGACGCCGCGACAGTGGTGCCGATGCTCGCCTCCCGGTTCATTGACGTAAAACAATATCAAGGCGGTCAGGAAGCGGTTCTGGCCAAGGACAAGTCCGTGCTGGGGCGCTTCTTCCACTGGGCGAGTCAGCGCTTCGAGGCATTGGACGCGTCCTACCATCGCAGCCTGGGGTGGGCGCTGAAGCACCGCTGGCAGGTCGTTGGTGGCGCGTTCGGAGTGACTGCCCTATCCTGCCTACTGATTCCTTTCATAGGGACAGAGTTGATGCCGGCGACGGATAGCGGCGACTTCCAGTTGCGCGTCAAATTGCCGATCGGCACCAGTCTCGCCCGGACCAATGAGGTGATGATCCAGACCGAGAAGATCCTCGCGGACAATCCTAACGTGGCGACGGTATTCTCGGCAGCGGGTACCAACCTTTCGATTCGCGGGGTCGGGTCGTCGCTTAACCCGAACCAGGGCGCGGCGATCGTGAAACTCAAGGAGGATCACAAAGGAACGACGCTGGAAGTAATCGCCGAATTGCGCAAGAAAATGAGCCGCATACCAGGTGCCAATCCGAACCTGACACCGATCGATCTGGTAACACAGACCCTGACCGGTGGAAATCAGAACATAGAGATCGTGATCTTCGGTGAGTCGCTCGAAGAACTCGCCAAACAGTCCAAGGTCGTTATCGAAAAAGTGCGGGACATCCCCGGCTTCCAAAACGTCGACGTCAACTGGCAAGATGCGACGCCGGAACTGCTCTGGCGCGTAGACCGTGAGAAAGCCACCACACTGGGCTTGTCGTTCCGCAATGTTGCGGGGACGATCAATTCGGCGACTAACGGCAATATCGCCTCCTACTTCCAGGAGAACGGTTACCAATACCCGATTCTGGTACAGTTACCGGAAAGCGAGCGCAAAACAGCCGACTCGCTGCTATCGCTCCCGTTGCGACCGGACCTTGCTGTGAACAATGGTACCGGGGCGGGTGTCGGCGGGTTGGCGAACGGCAATCTGGCGAACGCGCCGACGATAGAACTGCGCCAGATCGCCCGTGCCGAACGGGACACCGGTCCGAGTGAGATTACCCGGCTAAACCGGCAACGGTATATTGCCGTGACCGGTACGCCGGAGGGTGGGTCGGAAAGCGCGATTCAGGCGGAAATCACCAAACGAATGAGCGGCGTCGACCTGCCGAGCGGCTACCGCTGGGACTTCGGGTCGGCACAGAAACGGC
Source organism: Armatimonadota bacterium (assembly GCA_014379275.1). Classification (GTDB taxonomy): domain Bacteria; phylum Armatimonadota; class Armatimonadia; order Armatimonadales; family Armatimonadaceae; genus JACMIU01. Next base: position 9,725 of record JACMMA010000060.1, read on the forward strand.
GGGCACAGGAATTTGCGGGGATGGGCCTCGCAGTCTTTCTCGCCATCGCACTGATCTACATGGTGCTCGCCTCGCAGTTCGAATCGTTCATTCACCCGTTCACGATCCTGCTTTCGGTGCCGCTCGCGATCACCGGGGTCATCGTCGCACTTTTCCTGTCCGGACGGGCGTTCGGCTTAACGGCGTTCATCGGGGTGCTGCTCCTGGTCGGGATCGTGGTAAAAAACGGCATCTTGCTGATCGACTACACCAACCAGTTGCGCGAACGGGGTCGGACCCGCGACGAGGCGGTTCTGGAAGCCAGTCCTACCCGACTGCGCCCGATCCTGATGACCAGCCTCGCGGCGGGATTCGGGATGCTTCCCCTGGCGCTCGGGTTGGGGGAAGGTTCGGAAACGCAAGCCCCGCTCGCGACGGCGGTGGTAGGCGGTTTGACGACTTCGACGGTACTAACGCTGTTCGTGATCCCGGTAGTTTACACGCTGTTCGATGATCTGGCGCGAAAGATGCGGGGCGGCGATGACAAGGACCTGGCACGTCCCCCGGCGATCATCGAGCCCTCCGTGGAATCGGTCGAGCGCGAACCGCAGTCGGGAATGGTGGGTCGCAAAACGGGCGCAGTACGCTCACGGGAGGAAGACCTCGTTGACTGATGAGACCGACCACGCCGCCGCCTTGGAGCGGATTCTGCCGGAAATCGCCCGCCGGATGTTCACCGTCCCGCCCGGATCGCCCCTGGCGGAACTGCCCAGTGCGCAGCTCAAGGTGTGCAGTTTGCTTCTGGAGGGGCGGCATACGATGTCGCAGATCGGTGAGCAGATGAACATTTCCGTCAGTGCCGTGACACAGATCGCCGACCGTTTGGAGCGAGCGGGTATGGTGAAGCGCGTTTCCGACGTGAGCGGCGGAGACAGCGACCGGCGACACCGCTACCTGGCACTGACCGATTTTGGCGAAGGGCTTTTGCAGGCGCGCCGCGAGCAACGGCGAGCGCGCGTCGCGTCGGTGCTGTCGCGCATCCCCCCGGGCGAGCGCGAAACGATACGTCTCGCGTTCGAGCGGCTACTGATCGCAAGCCGGGAGGTGTGATGTGCGGACTATCTGTCGGCGCACATCCGGCGAAACGCGGCGGGCGGTGTCCCTCCCGCCCGAGCGGACGCGTCCGCTCGGGCATTCCGGCGTGATAGACTGGTCGCAAAACGAACCCGGATCAACGGCGAAGTTTCCGACGCACAAGCCCTTCGGCTCCGCGTTCTTGCGGAAAGTCACCGGGTAATAGAAGACATGGACACCACTATTTTGCCGGAGCAGGTACCGGCACACACGCTTTACACCGGGGCGAAGATCCCCGGTATCGGACTCGGCACGTTCGGGTCGGACAAGTATACCGGCGCACAAATCGCGGACGCGGTGCGGGACGCGATCTCGGTCGGATATCGGCATATCGATTGCGCTGCCGTATACGGAAACGAGCACCTCGTCGGCAAAGCGTTGCGGGATGCTATGGCGTCCGGTATCCACCGCGAAGACCTTTTCATCACTTCCAAGCTCTGGAACGATAAACACCGCGAAGCAGAAGTTATTCCGGCATGCGAGAAGTCACTGCGCGACCTGAGGCTCGACTATTTGGATCTGTATCTCGTTCACTGGCCCTTTCCGAATTACCACGCGCCGAAGGTGGACGTATCCGCACGCGATCCGCACGCGATGCCGTATATCCACGGAAACTACATGCGAACGTGGCGGCAGATGGAAGCCCTAGTGGACCGGGGGTTAGTCCGTCACATCGGTACATCGAACATGACGATCCCGAAGATGGAACTCGTTCTACGCGACGCGCGAATCAAGCCCGCCGCGAACGAGATGGAGTTGCATCCACACTTTCAGCAACCCGAACTGTTTGATTACGTCGTCAAAAACGGCCTCGTGCCTATAGGCTATTCCCCACTCGGGTCGCCTTCCCG
>JACMMA010000410.1 GCA_014379275.1 Armatimonadota bacterium
ATCAATGACGGGAGTGAAATCGGGGCGATGTCGCGCATGGGATCCATGGCGGGCATCTTGTTCCCGCAATACGCCGGAATGCGTGCCTCGGCACGGATGGCGGCGGTGATGGCGATGCAGGCGGAACAGGCGGGAAACAAGGAGGCAGGTTTTGCTATCCGGCGCGCGAGTCGGCAGATCGGTCAGAACATGCAGATGAACAGCAAATCCTACATCGGGAACCTGGTCGGTGGCGGGATCACGTCCCTCGCCGTGAGCCGGGCCGGTGGCGCGGAAAGCAGGAAGAATCCTTATTCCGGAAACAAGTCGTCGGAGCGGTGGGCTAAAGAGCGCCAGGCGCGGTACGTGGACTATCTGCGTTCAATCGGACACCCGGAAGAAGCGACGGCGTTTACGGCGGCGGTAGTACATACCGATTTTCTGAAATCGCTTTTTAAGCGGGCGAACGCCAGAACCTACTGGGGGTTCGAGGGCAGAACCTTTCAACTTTTCGGGGCGTGGTCCGCGAACCTTCTGCTGATCGCCGGGGTGCTTTTTTGTCTGGTTTTCGCGGGCATCTTCAAGTTAGTTTACAACTTTTCACCGCGTCTCCAGAAAAGCGAACCGTTGCAAAAGTCCGCGAAGTGGGGCTTATCCGTCGGATTGTTATTCCCCCTGATCGCTGGAGCGGTCGTGCTTTCTACGGTTGGGTTGTGGGTCGAACAAGATCAGGCGGCGATGATCGCGTTCGGTGTCGGGGCGATTTGCCTCGTCGTGCCGTCGCTTCTGCTCCGCTTGTCGGGGCGCGAGGTCGGTCATGGGGTGCTTGTCATGGTCGCGACATGGGTTTCCCTCGCCGCCCTCGTCGGAGCAGGAATCGCCTGTATGCTACTCGCACGAGGGGTATTGAGCATGATGGGCATGTTTACGTCTCCGTCGGGCGACGATAGCGGTGTGAATATGATGAAAATGGTCACTCCGTGGGCGCTCGGCGCGATGGTGCTTTCGGTCCCGCTCGGGCTTTTGACGCTGTTCGGCGTTTTCAGCCGGATGCTAAGGGTGCCATTTGCGGCAGGCGTCACGCGCGGCATGCGGGCGATGGCGGTACCGCTGGCGTGTGTGCTGACCCTCGCCTGGAGCGGTACGTTGCTGTACACCCTGCGGCACGAGCGGGCAGCAATCGTCGAGATGGAGCAGATGGCAACGATGGGCGAAATGCAGTACCTGAAAAAAATCGATGTGAATCCCTCTAAAAAGTAGTGTCGTGTCTGTGCCAGAGCGAAAGCCGTATCGGAATGTATGCGGTGCGGCTTTCGCGTTTCGTCGTCAGCCGCGAGCCAGAGCCGATGAAAATATGTCGCATGGGCGTAACCGAAGGGGAGACACGAGCGTTCTACTCCCAGTAAGGAAACGATCCATGTCTCTTCGCCGAAAACTATTCTATGCCTTCACGCTCGCCGTCGTAATGGTCCTGCTCGCTTTACCCGCGACCGGCTGGCTTGCCCGATTGCAACTCCTGCCCTTCACGCACCCGAACGCGATCCGATCGTGGCACGCGACCGTGTCTAGCCCGGAAGCACAGGCAGAGCGGTACGAAAACGATATGAAGAAGGCAATTACCGCGAGCGGCGGCGACTTCACCCTTCGGTACGCGCACGCACTGAGCGGGAATAGCGCCGACGTGGTACGGCAGTTAGAACGTCTCGGCGATTCTTACCCCGAAGACCCGAGAATCCACGCCGCGACCCTGCGCTACATGACCGTGGGACCCGTGCAGGTGAAACGCCCCGAAGAAAGAATGTTAGCCCCCGACAGCCCTGTCCCAGGTCGAGACAAACCGATCGATCCGTCGGCGGTTGCGAAGTTTGACGCTCATGCGCGACGCGGTGAAGCGGCAGACCCGCAAAACGCTTATTTTCCGGTGATGGCGGCGATCGGATATTTCGCCTCGGGACAAGACGACAAGGCGATCGCGGCATGGATTCGGGCGGGGAACAAGCCGGGTTGGAAAGAATACACCGTAGACGACGTGACGACTCGATGGGAACTCCAGCGTGCTATGAACAATGGGACCGAAGTCGGCTCCATCGCGCGGATGAGTTCGATGGCGGCTATTCTGTTTCCGCATTATGCCTCGCTGCGTGCGAGTGCGCGCATGGCAACGGTGAAAGCTCTACAAGCCGAACTTGCGGGAGAAAA
>JACMMA010000411.1 GCA_014379275.1 Armatimonadota bacterium
ATCTCGGTAATAAACGGCGACGTTTTCAGAACCTGTTCGATCGGCTGCGGCGCGACATTCTTGCCGTTCGCGAGCACGATGATGTCTTTTTTGCGGTCGGTGATCTTGAGATACCCTTCGTCGTCTAGCACCCCGATGTCGCCGGTATGGAGCCAGCCGTCCGCGTCGATCATTTCCGCCGTCGCCGTGTCGTTCTTCCAGTAGCCGCGCATGATGTTCGGACCACGGAACAGGATTTCCCCGTCGGCGGCGATCTGGACTTCGGCGTGCGGTACACAGATACCGACCGTCCCGATCTTGACGCGCCGGTTCGGGTTGATCACCATCACCGGGGACGCCTCGGTCATGCCGTAGCCCTCGATGATCGGCAACCCGAACGCGTCGAAGAAGCGCGCCGTGTCCGGTCCCAGTGCCGCGCCCCCGGCGACGAAGAAACGCATCGAGCCGCCGAACTTATCGCGCAGGGTGGAATACACCAGTTTGTCGAACGCCACATTTTTCGCCCAGGCCACCGGTCCCGCGTGCCCGGTCGTGCGCTTCTTCTCGGCGTACTCTTCCCCGGCGGCGATGGCGTCGTGGAATATCTTCTGCTTCGTTTCCGGCTCCTTTTCCACCGCGCCCTGGATCCGCTCCGCGAACGATTCATACACGCGCGGCACACAGACCATGATCGTAGGTTTGTTGACCTTCATGTCTTCCAGCAGGGTACGGACGCCTTCCGAGTACGCTATCGTCCCGCCGACCGCGAACACCAGATAGTAACCGGTCGTGCGCTCAAACACGTGGCACAGCGGCAGGAACGATAGGAACGTATCCGCGTCGGTGATCGCCTCCCCCTGCCGCGCGAAATGCTCCAGCGACATGAAAACGTTCACCGCGAAGTTCTTGTGCGTCAGCATCGTGCCCTTGGGATCGCCGGTCGTACCGGACGTGTACACCAGCGACGCCAGTTCGTCCGGTTGCACGCCCCGCCACCCCTCGGCGAAGGCTGCCCCCAGCGGCATTTCCGTCCCACGGGCGATCACCGATTCCAGCGAAACGGCGTCGCTACCCTCGGGAAGTTTCTCGGCATCGATGACGACCACGCCGCGCAGGTCCGGCAACTCCGCCCGCGCATCAACGACTTTCGCGAGCTGTTTCGCGTTCTCGACTACGACGATGTTCGCTTCGCTGTTGCGCACGATGTAGGCGACTTGCGGCGATGGTAACGTCGGATAGATCGGCACGACGACGCCGCCGAGGTGCAGGATCGCTAGGTCTACCACGGTCCATTCCGGGCGGTTCTCGGACAAGAGTGCGACGCGGTCGCCTTTCTTGACGCCGAACGTCGCCAGACCCGATGCCATCGCTTCGACGCGCTGTGCCAGTTCCCGGAACGAAATCTCGTGCCAATCCTTGCCGATCCGGTGGCGCAGGGCGGTTTTCGCCCCGAACTTCGCCACGGTGTTCTGAAAAAGCTCCGGCAGCGTTTGCGCCGTTCCAATCATTTCACTCATAATGTTTTCCTTTGGGGAACGAGCGAAGGGAGCGGCTGCGCTCCCTACTTTTCGATTCCCTATATCCTTATACTTAGCGGATTCGCTTGCAAATCCCTGCAAAAGCGTAGAGTGCGGCGATGACCATGACGGCGATAGTCGCCAGGGCAATCAGTCCCGCGGTCATCATATCCACGCACTGCGCTCCGCAACCGCTCATCGCGGGGCTGTTGAAAATAGTCGTTGTATCCATCGCTGCTTGCTTCCTTCCGCGTGTCGCGGAAACGTCGTTTCCGGCGGTGTCGGTAATTCCGGATGACAGGGATAGTATATAAAAAAGCGGGGGAAGCGACCTGATACGCTCGCCCTGTTTATGGAAGAAGGATGGTCCTACGCCGCGTAGGACGTCCGGCGTTACCCGTCCCGGCGTCGGCGAGTTTGATTCGCGCTCTACGCGCTGGGCGAAGCGGGACCGGGGCGAGTCCCGGGCGGCGACGGGGTATGGCGCAATAGCCACAGCATAAATGCCAGGAGCATCGCGTTCACGAAAGGCAGTCCCCACATGGACAGGTCCCACGCCCGCAGATACGAAGGGAACGGCACGCGCAGGACATTATGGTAGTCGTAACTCAGCACCAGAAACTGATTCCACGCGGAGGAAAGCGCGACCCCGCCCCAGACTGCCAGTGGGACGACAATCGCCGCCGGGCGTGTTCTGCCGCCGGGCGATCGTGCCAGAGATACCCCCCCGACGCAAAGGGTGAGTAGCGCGGCGGCGGGAACGCCGTACCGCTCGTGCATCTGGGTACAAAGCAGGTAGAACGCCCAGACGCTCGCGGCGGCGGCGAGCGGCAACGCGGTCACAGCCGGGCGACGCCACAGCAGGGCGAGGATCGCCATTATACACGCCCCGAACAAACATAGGCTCAGTACCCGCTCGGTTACGGGGACGCCGCGCAGGACGCGCCCGGTGTCCCGGTTGAGCGACGGGAACGGCTTCCCCGTCGCTTTCACTTCGGCGAGATTGACGACCATCCAGATATTCGCCGCGCTGACCGTCCGGTTCGGATAGCGCCCTACCGAGGTTGTATAGGTTCCCAGCCACCGGGCACCGGTTCCGGCGGCGATGTAAGGCGCGGCGAGCACGCCGACCACCGCGAGGGTAACACCGATCGCGGCGAGCAGTTGCCGGGGGCGCAGGGTCCGCATCGCGTAGACGAGGAGCGCGGGAACGATGATCACCGCCTGTAGTTTGACCGACAGCGCGAAGCCGAGCCACATCCCCAGCGCGACCGGGCGGCGGTTCATCAGGGCGAGGGTCGCGCCGACCATCCCGAGACACAGGATCGTGTCGATCTGCCCCCACAGA
>JACMMA010000412.1 GCA_014379275.1 Armatimonadota bacterium
ATAGCAGGGGTCTATCTAGGCTCACTAATCTGGAAAAGAGCACCGCAGGTAACAACGATCCGACGCCCGGTTGGCGCCGCCCGCGCAGGACGAAAAAGAGCCACCAGTAAATCTTGCTCGTACGGATACGTAGACGCGTCAGAATGAGCGGCATCAAAAGAACAGTGTGTGGATGTCCCGACACGAACGGCTCGCGGAGATGTGAATCGGGGTGTCAGGCGGCGGGTGGGTGAGACGAACAAGACCGGAGGACCGCGCCCGGTTCGCATAATGACGGTTGCCGAAACAAAAAACAGCGGCGAGGGTAGAACCAGAGTGACAGGTAACGTTGCCCGGGTCGGCGGCTTACAGTAGCGAAGGAAGCCTCGTACCCGGCTTCCGATGTCGCTACCCCATTGTTCACTTCACAACCACCCGCCCTTTATACATGTTCATGCCACAGGAGTAGGCGATGGTCTCCCCTTTCTTCGGAGTGAACCGAACCACGGTTTTATCGCCCTGCTTCAGGATTTTGTTCACCTTGAGCGAGGGGATCAGCAGTTCGCCGTCACAACCCGCCGCACTTTTGCGGACGAAGGTCAGTTCCACGGGTTTCCCCGCCTTGACCGACACGGATGCGGGGGAGTAGCCGCCGTCGATGGTGATCGTCGCCTTTTGCACTCCCGATTTGTCTTGGTTCGCAACGGTTGCTTTCGGGCCTTGCGCGACCTGGACCGGGACACAACAGGACATCGGTTCCTGTCCCCGCGCGGACGCGAGGGAGGCGAGAGCGAGTGCCGCGAACGCGGCGAAAACGAACGGGTAGGTTTTATTCATGGTTTGGTTTCTTTCCGGTCAGGCGATTTATCGCTTGACATATGCTTCCGGCGACTTGATGGAGTCCGGGTTCGTCTTCGCTTTCTGGACGAACTCGGCGATGCAGGGCGGGCAACAGAACTGATACTTTTTGCCCCCGATCACCCAGGTCAGTTGCGGGTTCGGCTTCGTTTCCGAGATGGGGCAGACGAGATCACCGGTTTTCACCTGGGCGTCGTGGCTCGTCGCCACGCTCGCATACTTCCGGTACGCGGACGCGTTGCCGTTCGCCTCGATGTCTGCCTTCGTATAGATGCCGCCCGGTGTCAGAAACAGTGCCTTGTCCGCCGCCGACATCGGCTTCTCGCCGGACGCGGGCAGGGCGTTCGCCGGGTACAGTGCTTCTATCCCCGACAGGGCTTTTTTTAGCCGGGCGTATTCCGCCTTCGTCTTCGACGCGTTCCCGGCGTCGCCGTATCTGTCGATGCTTTCCGCGATAGTCGCCACCAGCGCGACCTGCTTGCCGAGAGCGATTTTCTTCGCCGGGGAAAGTGCGCCCGATTTATAGGGGAGCGTCACCGCCGCGTCCCGGATCGAGAAGGCGAGTTCGTGCGCCTCGGACAGTTTCCCGGCGCGGATCACGTCGCCGAGTGCCTTGCGGTCGGCGACGATACTTTGCCAAGATGCCCCCGCCTTCGCGAATGTCATCGCTACGGTAGTTTTCGGTTTTGTGGTTGCTTGCGCATGTACGGCTCCCGCAGACAGAGTGAGCGCGAGGGCGAATGCCGCGACGGAGGCGGCGGATGATTTTATTGTCATTGTATTAACCTCTTGTTTCAAAACTGCGTCGAGTACCCGGCGACGAGCCGGATGTTATCGCGGTCAGGCGCGAATTTCGTCACCGCGAAGTCGGACTGGACGCCGACGTCGAACACGGAGCGTACCGTCACCTGCTGACGCAGTCCGACGCCCGCGTTAAAAATCGCGCCGCCGTCCGTGTCGTCGCTTATCCGCGTGCCGAGTTCCGCGACCACCGTCCGGTTGAAGTTCCGGGGATAGCCGACTGGCGCACTGTAGCCGAGCGTCACGGCGGGGACGAAACCGCGTTCGCCCGCGCCGGGGCTACTCACAAAGTTCGCGTCCACATTCACATGGTAACGGTCGTACTGCCGGAGCGTCCGGCTGAGGATACCGCGCAGGCGGACCCCCATACCTTGCGACCCGCGTCCCGTCGGCAGGTACGCATCCGCACGGACCCCAAGCGCGGGCGTTTTCAGCGTCTCGCGATTGAAATTATGCTGGATGCCGAACCCGATGTCGCCGACATCCGCCCGCGTGTCGCGCGAACCTGCCTGCGTTCCGTAGGACGGGTCGACGTCCACGGAAAAGTGCGTGTTGACCCGGAACCCGTACAGGTATTCAAGCGACAGGTTCACGCCGAGCGCGTTGCGGCGGTACGGCGCGTTCGCCCGTAGCCCGAACTCGAAGGCGCGTTCGCCGAACGCGATGGTTTCCGCGTCGTCGAACGTCAGCGGGCGACTCGCGTCGATGTTGTCGTGGTCTACCGCAAGAGCCGGGGCGGCGAGGAACATAATCGCCCCGATGGCGGGAAGGGACTGCCTCACGGCTTTTCCTCTTCCCGCGGCTTCTGATTTCCCTCATTCGCGTACGGATTCTCGACCGGCCCCTTCGGCTTGTAGTACGTGTCCGGCTCCTTGCCCTGCTTCGCCCACCATTCTTTGAGCGAAAGAGGCTTCGTGTTCCTGTACTCCGGGTTCGCCGCGACCCATTTGTCGAACGCGGCACGGCTCGTGAACGCCTGCGACCATTCGCTACACCCGGCGTGGCTCGACTCGGCTTCGATGAAGACGACGTTTTTCTCGTTCTCGCCGCGCGTCCAGTATTCGCCCTCGTCGTCCGTGATCAACACAACCGAACGCTCCGGGTTTTCGGTTGGGATTTGCAGGATCGCACTCCCCGGCGTTTCCAGCGTGTAATCCCGGGCGCACAGGGCGCACCGCGCCTGCATCGTCACCCCTTCCGACGTCACCGTGGACATTTTCCACTGCAACGCTTCTTCCGGGAGGGGCATCGAGCAGTGGTGGCACTGTTCCATGCTCATCCAGCCCATGTCGGCTTCCGCCATGTACATCAACTCTTTGGTGCCGCCCGGCATCAGCCCCATTCCCGGCATGCCGTCCATGAACCGGTGGTCGTGGAGCGTGAGTTCGCCGGTCTTGAAGTCGCCCGGCTTCTCGCCTTCGTGCGCGGTAGCCATGGTCATCCAGATCGCGACCTTGACCTGTTCGTCCTTCTGCGCGTCGCTCAGATCCGGCGAGATCAGGATGTCGTTCACCATGTCGTGTAGCATATGCAGGTTGTCGAAAACGTTCGCGAGTTCGGGGAACTTCTTGGAGAAGCGGGGCGACGTTTCGGCGGTCATCGGCATGAACGGTCGGTCGGTCTTGTACAGTTCCGTGCCGCGATACCGCTTGCCCATCATGTCGTAGGCTTTTTGTTGCTCTTCCGGCGTCTTGCCGTAGAGCGTGTCGTACACCGACGTTTGTAGCCAGTGATACCCCCAGAACAGCCCGTTCGTCTTCGGGTAGTTGTCGCGCATCCGCTTGCTGTAGGGCTGACCGTACAGATACCCCATGTTCATCGGGAGCGGGGAGAGTGCGAACGGCACCTTAGTCCGGTAGTTCTTGTACAGCCGCGCGATCTCGGCGTCCTTCTGGGCACCCGTCATCGTCGGGTTCGCCAGCACGTCTATCGTCTGGAAGTGCAACGTGTGCGTCCAGTCGAAGACCTGCTCCAGCAGACCATACCGCCGCGCGAACGTCGGCGCGATGCTCCGCTCTGTCGGCGACAGTTTCGGCGGGTGGTTCAAGACGTAGACGATCTTGTCGAACGTTTCTTTTTCGAGTTTCGCCGCGTTCCCGCGCACCATCTCCTCGTATGCCATG
>JACMMA010000413.1 GCA_014379275.1 Armatimonadota bacterium
CGTGCCGCGCCAGGTCCGGTTCCTCGCGTAGCCATTGCACGTTGTCGAACCGCCGCAGGACGAAATCGCGGGTGCCGGTGGCGGTGTCCAGCGACACGGCGTGCAGGAGCGACGACGTACCGCCGTGCAACCGTTCGGTCGCGCGGACGGTCGCGGCGGGGTCTACGGCGTTCCGTATCCATGTTTGGACGCGATCGGGGAGGGAATCTTCGCGGGTTGGTATCATCGGGCGTTCGATCCTGGATAGTGTATCCGCCTGATCCCAAGCGTCGTCCTGGAGGCGACAAGAACACTACCGTCGCGGGTGGGTCTTGAAAAACTCCCAGATCAGCGCCGTCGCGTCCACGTCCTTGGTTGCCGGGCCGCTGGCGGGGGGCTGACTCGCGGCGTAGTTCGCGCCGGGCCAGCGGTGGCTCCCGTCGGCGATGCTGTAGAACACGACTTCGGTGCCGTTCTTGCCTCCCGCGAACGTTTCCCGGACCACGCTCCCGCCGGAGAGTTCGTCGCGCTTTGCTTTCTTGTCCGCGCCATTCGCGGCGACGAACAGGTTGACCGATTCCGGCGCGGGCACGAACCGGAAGATTGGCGGATCGCCGCCTTTCGTCCTCCAGTCGTAGCCGACCGTGGCGTCCGCCTTGCCGTGGAACGCGATCAGCGAGATCGGCGTGGTCGGCTTGGCAACACGGATTGAGCGCACGGTGCCGTAGTCGCTCCCGATGCTTCCGGCGACGACACCGAGGGCGGAAACGTCCGCGCCCTTCTCCGCGCCGAAGCGGTACGTCATCATGCCGCCGCTCGAATGCCCGTTCATGTAAACCCGCTTCGGGTCAACGGCGAGCGTAGAGCGCAGGCGCGTCAGGAGCACGGACAGGAACGCCACATCGTCCGCCTTCTGCCCGGTATCGAACACGGCGTTCCAGGCGTTCTGCCCCTGGCGGTCGGGCAAGGCTTCCGGGTAGCAGACGACGAAGTTTTCTTTGTCCGCGAGTTCGGACCAGGCGTACGTCCGGGCGGTATATTGCGCATTGCCGCCCCTGCCGTGAAGCATCAATACAAGCGGTACCGGCTTGCGCTTGTCATACCCGGGCGGAACATGTAGCAGGTACGTACGTTTCAGGTCGCCGACGGTGATCGTTTCGGCATGATCGCCCGGCGTCGCAGGATCATCGGCGAACGCAGGTGAGGCGGACAGAGCGAGGCAGAAGATAGCGAGTAGAGCAGACCGACGCGTGAATTTCATGCGTCATTATGGCGTTACTTCCTGTCGAAATGCAACGTTATCTCGCGGTCAGCTATTTTGCTTTTTTGTAATCAGATACCGACTGTGAAATCCTGGTAATTCTGCGGTTTAAAATTTAAATAAAAAATATAGCACAAGCAGACTTGACTTTTGGTAACACGGGTATACTGCCTACCGGTGCGTTCACGGCGGCGGGCTAAAACAGCGACCTAGCGCGTTGTTTTCGGCGGAACGTTTTCCATCCAACGACAAGTCATTCTTCGTTACAACGAGATGCGTTGCCAAACGCTCTCTTGCACTGTGGACAGAACAATCTTTGGAAAAATTAACCCTAATGAAACATGTCTATCTTGATGAAGGCGTGATTGCGGGAATCGATTTCCACACCGCTAAGTCGGGACAGACACGACTACCGTTTGAAACATGGAGCAGAACAGAATGACTATGCGTAACCTTGGCTTATCTTTGACCCTTTCCCTAGGTGTAGTTGCACTTTATGCGGGTACCGCCTCGGCACAATTTATCGACATCACGGCTGGTGGCCTTACATACACACAAAACTTTAATACGCTAACAACGAGCACTGCCGTCAGTGAATTTATCAATGGTACTGCGGACGGAGTTGGTTCGGC
>JACMMA010000414.1 GCA_014379275.1 Armatimonadota bacterium
CGATACGGACACCACCGTCCCGACCGCGCCGCGCATCGACTAGGGACTCCGGCACTCCGGTCCCGCCCGACTGGCACGGCAGGCGTTATACCGGATGTTCGTCGGGCGGCACGGCTGGCCCCTGCGGTTCCGCGCACCCGAAACCGACACCGACATTCCGGTCAAAACCAGCCCGCATCTGTACGTCCACTTGCCGTTCTGCCAGCAACTCTGCCCCCACTGCCCGTACACGAAAACGCTACTCCGGGGCGCCGACGCGGTTTCCCGGTACGGCGCAGCGTTGTACCGCGAGATCGACGCGTACCGACAGCGGAGCGCGGGCGTGCCGGTCACCTCGCTGTATTTCGGTGGCGGAACACCGACCGCGACACCCGAGTTGATCGCCGCGACCATCGCCCAACTCCGAACTAACCTCGCCCCGGACGCTGAAATCGGCGTCGAAGTCCACCCCGCCGACGCATCACTTGAAATGCTCGAACGGCTCAAAAGTCTCGGCGTGAACCGGATCAGCCTCGGCATTGAATCGTTCCGCCCGGACCTGCTGAAACTTCTCGCCCGCCGCTACACGCCCGAGCAGGGAATCGCCGCCATCCGCACCGCCAAATCGGTCGGATTCACCTGCGTCGACGTCAACCTCCTGTTTGGCATACCGGGTCAGGCGATCACGGAAACGGCGAACGAGGCGCGGCAGTGCATCGAACTGGGCGTGGATCAAATCTCGGCGTATCAACTGTTCACCTTCGTCCACACGCCGTTCGGCAAAAAAGTACGGCACGGCGACTTCGCCAACTATGGGGACCGGGCACGACTCCGGGCGCAGGATCTGCTGAACCGGACGTGCCTCGCCGCCGGTCTAGAGCGGTCGTCGCCGTGGAACTTCACGCGCCCTGGCATCGCGCCCTACTCCACGGTGACGCAGGAAGATTACGTCGGCTTCGGCGCGGGGGCGGGTTCCAAAGTCGGCGGGGTGTTCTGGTTCAATACGTTTTCTGTGGACGCTTACACCGACCAGCCCGCGCCGCGCCCGGCTCTGGTGATGGAAACGAGCGAACGGTTCCGAAAAGCGCACTATGTCTACTGGCGGCTCTACCGCACCGAACTCGACCCGGCGGACTATCGCGCCCAATTCGGCACCGAACTCGAACGCGATTTCGGCGGACTGCTGCGCACGCTACAGGCGAGCCGCACGATCCGGCGGCGCGGCGACGGCACGTATTACGTGACCGAGTTCGGCGCGGTCTGGATGCACCGCGTCCAGCAACTTTTCTCGATCACCTATATCGACGACTTGTGGGACCGCTGCTACGGCGAAGCGTGGCCCCGCGAGGTGGTGCTGGCGTAATTCGGAGGCTCTCCGGTTTACCTCCCTCCCCCGGGTACCCTCTGGGTGCCCGGGGGAGGGAGAAACGGACGAGGTGCCGAACCCGAATCGCGATATACTGTTTCCGAATGCTTAAGCGCACGCTATTCCCCATACTCGCGTTCCTCCTGATCGTCGGGACGGTGCTCTGCGCCGTGCGACCATCCGGCGCGGGCGCGTGGTACTGCGAAGGGAAGCAGTGCGGCATCACCGCGTGGCTTTGTTGTTGCGACGAGTCGTCGGGACGGGACGGGAACTGCGATGCGCCGGTCGTGGCGACGCGCGGCGACTCCGCCGCGCTCTGTGACACCGGATGCGCTTGCACGATGGTCATCACGGACGACACCGACTGCGACCATACGATTCCCGTCCTCGCACCCATCCAGTCGCCTATCGCCCTCGCTGTTTTACCGGCGATGGTCGCGCCGTATATCCCGCCCACAATCGTTACGCCCGCCCCGCAACAGGTCGGTTCGCGCGGTCCCCCGCTCCGGCGATCTACGCATACCTATGCTTCGTTACGTGCCCCTCCCGCCGCCTGATTTATATTCCCGTCTGTTTGCACCGGGTGTTGGCGCGGCTGTGCCTCTTTGTTCGATCTTTTTGATCCAGCCCTTCTGACATCCGATTTCCCGGAAATTTCAGGAGGCTTTTTTGATTTCCCCTATTTTGATGTTCGCTGTATGTGTCCCGATTTGCCCGGTCGCGCGGGCGCAGGAGGCTATGGTCCCTCCCCCGCGCACCGCGCCGGTGACGGGCCGGGTTTTCACCGTGGACGCGGCTGTTCGGGAGGTGATTCGGAACAACCCGCGACTTTCCGCCGCTTCGCTTGATGTGGTCGCGGCGCGGTCGGGCGTCCGTGCCGCCCGTCCGCTCGTCAACCCTTCCTTCGTCGTCACCCCGGCGTTCACGAGCGGCGGCGCGGATGAGGCGGTGCTTTTCCAGCAGCCGCTCGAACTGAACGGCACGCGCACCGCCCGCGCCGGCATTGCGGGGGCGCAACTGCGGCTACGCGAGGCGGAAGTCGCCGTCACTCTGCGTTCGCTCGTTTTCGAAACGCGACTTGCCTATTACGAACTGGCGCGGGCGCAGGAAACGCTGGCGTTGACCCGCGACGTGCTGACGAATGCCGAGGAGTTCGACCGCATCGCCCGCCGTCAGGTCGAAGTGGGCACGCGTCCCGGCATTGAACTGGCACAGACCGGACTCGAAGCGAGTCGGGCGAAGCAGTTAGTAACGCTCGCCGAATCGCAGGTGGCGACCGCGTCGGTGGCACTCAATACCGTGATGGGGCGTGACGCCGACGAGACCATCGGAGCCGTCGCGCCGCTACTGTCCGCGACGATTGAAGGTATCGACATACCCTCGCGCGACGAACTGATCCGCCAGGCACTCGCCGCGCGTTCGGAGATAACCGCGGAAGAGGCGGTCGGAGACCGGTTCCGGCAGGAGGCTCGCCTGGTACGCGCGGAGGGGAGACCCGATCTTGCGCCGCAGTTTCGCGTCGGGGGCGGCTTCAGCACCGCCGCAAACAATGCCGGATTCGGTGTCGCGGTCACGCTTCCATTGCTCGATTACGGGAGTCGACGCGGGCGCATCCGGCAGGCGGAGGAGTCGGCGCGGGCGCAGACAGACCGCGCCACCTCCGCCCGCCGTCAGGTGCGTCAGGAGGTCGAGCAGGCGTTCGTGCGGCTCCGCGCCGCCGAGACCGTTTCCGCCAATTATCGCGGGGAGATTCTGGAGCGCACCGAACGTCTGCTCCAGGCGAGTCGCACCGGGTTCGCCGCAGGCGCGACCAGTCTGCTCACCGTGTTAGAGGCGCAGCGCACCTACCGCACAGTGCAAACCGACTATCTGAACGCACTCCTCGCACAGGCGCAAGCTCGCGCGGCGTTGGACCGCGCTGTCGGGACCGTCCCGGCGGATCTAACCAATACTCCCGCGACAACGAACGAAAGGACGGCGCAATGAGCACGATAACCGCAGCGAATCCCCGCAAGCCACACGGGAAATGGTGGATCGCCCTCGGTGCCATCACGGCATTGGCGGCAGGACTGGTCGTATTTCCGGTGGTACCACGTCGTCCGGCGTCGGAGATTGCCCCTGGCATCACCAAGCCGGTGCTGACCATCGCCGATGGCGAGGCGGGCAAGGCGGGCGATGTGTCGATCACGGACGAAGCGATGGAACTCGCCGAAATCACCATCGCCCCGGTGCGACGACAGGTAGTGAATGAAAAACTCGCGCTGAGCGGCGTGATCCAGACGGCGGGGGACCGTCTGGCGAAAATGACGCCCCGTGTCGCGGGCAAGGTGAAAAGCGTTTCCGCCGTGGTCGGCGACGACGTTCGGGCGGGGCAGACGCTCGCCTTGATCGAAAGCGGCGAACTGGCAAGGGCACAGGCGGCGCTCGCGCAGGCGGAAGGACGACTCGCCGCCGCACGTAGCAACCTCGCCCGGCAACAGCAGCTCGCGAAACTCGGCGCGTTCGGCGGTCCCGCCGTCGAGGACGCCCGTACGAAATCGGTGGATGCCGAACAGTTGATCCACGACGCCCAGCATCACCTCCAGACCGAGCGCGCCGAACTCGCCGAAGCCCGCAGCCAGCAACGCGCACTCATCGCCCAGATCGGGCAGGCGCAAACACAGGCCGCGGTGGTCACGGCGCGGGCGGAACGTGCCGACACGCTGTTCAAGGAGGAGTTGACTTCGCGGCAAGATTGGGAGCAGGCGCGGGCGGAGCAAAAAAAGGCGGAAGCGGACGTCGAAGTCGCCCGCGCGAACGCGGCGCGGGGCGAATCCACGATCCGTGGCGCGGAAACCCAGGTCGACGCCGCCGAGGGCGAATACAAACTAGCACAGCGACGGGCGCGGATCGCTTCGGAGGGCAGGGCGCGTCAGGAGAAGGTGTACACCGGCGGTTTCGCGACCAGCAAGGAACTGGTCGAGGCGGAATCGGCGGTGCGTCTGGCACGGCTGGACTTGGGAGCCGCCGCGCAGTCGGTCCGACTACTCGGCGGCACGCCCGGTGGCGGGAACGTGGTCGCGGTGACCAGCCCGATTAGCGGGCGGGTACAGGAGCGCGCCGTGACTCTCGGCGAAACGGTAGACACGGAGCATAGCCTATTCACCGTGGTTAATCTCGATTCCGTCGTCGCCGAGTTTCAGGTCGCGCCGCGTGACATGCCCCGGATGCGCACCGGGTCCCGCGTCGAACTTTTCGCCGAGGGTGCCCCCGGCAAAACGTTCGCCGGGCGGATCGTCTCGGTCGGTACCACCACGAACGAGGAAACCCGCGCCGTCCCCGTGCGGGTAGTCGTGGCGAACCGGGGCGGTACACTTCGTCCCGGAACCTTCGTGCGCGGAAGCGCCCTAACCGACACGCGCCGCGCACAGGTCGTGGTGCCGCCCGGCGCGATCCAGGAGCACACCGGGAAGAAGACACTCTATGTCGCGAGCGGCGACAAACGGGGCGACTTCGAGGTGCGACACGTCCTCCTCGGCGCGGCAAGCGGCGACGGCTGGCGCGAGGTGTCGTCCGGTCTTTCCGGCGACGAGCGGATCGCGGTCAGCGGCACGTTCTATCTGAAATCGGAAGCCCTGAAGGATTCGCTCTCCGACGGCTGTTGCGCCGTGGACACGAAGGAGTAATGATCATGATGAACCGCGTCGTCGACTTCTCGATCCGCAACCGCTTCTTCGTCGTGCTCGCCGCGCTACTCCTCGTCGCCGGGGGAATCTACGCCGCGCTCTCGCTCCCGATTGACGCCGTGCCGGACATTACCACCAAACAGGTCGTGATCAATACGTCCGCCCCGGCACTCGGCCCCTCCGAAGTCGAGCGGCAGATCACCGTCCCGGTCGAAATCGCGCTGTCTGGCTTGCCGGGCATGGAGGACATGCGCTCCATCTCGCAGTTCGGGCTGTCCCAGGTGACGGTGATTTTCGACGACAGGACCGACATCTATTTCGCGCGGCAACTCGTGAACGAACGGCTCGCCGAAGCACGGGAACAACTGCCGCCCGGCGTCGCCGCGCCGACACTCGCCCCGCTCGCGACCGGGTTGGGCGAGATCTACTACGTGTTCGTGGAAAGCGACACGCACTCGCTGATAGAGCGGCGGTCGATCCTCGACTGGCAGGTCAAGCCCCGGCTACGCACCGTGCGTGGCGTGGTCGAAGTGAACACGTTCGGCGGGCATGTCAAGCAGTACCAGGTACTCGCCGACCCCGAAAAACTGCGCTCGGTCGGGCTGACACTGGCGCAACTGCGCGACGCTCTACTGCGCAACAACCGCAACGCGGGCGGGGCGTACATCGTCAAGGAGAACGAGCAACAACTCGTGCAGGGTATCGGCGTCCTGACCAGCCTCGATGACATACGAAAAATCGTTCTGAAGGCGGACCGGGGCGCACCGGTTTTAGTCCGGGACGTGGCGCGGGTCGAGTTCGGTCCCGCGCTCCGGCAGGGCACGATCACCAAAAACGGCAAGGGCGAAGCCGTCGCCGCCATCGCCGTGATGCGCGTCGGCGAGAACAGCCGCACGGTGACACAGGCGGTCAAGGCGCGGGTCGCCGAAATCCAGAAGCAGATGCCGGACGGCGTCAAACTCACCGGCTTCCTCGACCGCTCCGAATTGGTGGACAACACGCTTCACACGGCGGGCGAAAACCTGCTCCACGGCGGCATTCTGGTCGTTGTCGTGCTGTTCCTGTTCCTGCTCCAGTTCCGCGCGGGCTTGATCGTGTCCAGCATCATTCCACTCGCCCTGCTGGTCGCGATCATCGGGATGCGCTACTACGGCGTGTCCGCGAACCTGATGAGCCTCGGTGCCCTCGATTTCGGCTTGCTCGTGGACGGCGCGGTGATCATCGTCGAAAACTGCGTCCGGCGGCTCGCCGAAACCCGCAAAGCACTGGGACGGGCACTAACCCAGGAGGAGCGGCACCAAACCATCCGCGCCGGAACCGTCGAGGTGCGCGGTGCCAGTCAGTTCGGCGAGATCATCATCATCGCCGCGTACATTCCGATCCTGACTCTGGTCGGCGTCGAGGGCAAGATGTTCCGCCCGATGGGCTACACGGTCATCTTCACCCTGCTCGCCGCCCTCCTGCTCTCGACCACGCTGATCCCGGCACTCTGCGCCTACTTCCTGCGCGACAGCGCGACAGAAAAGGAAAACCCGGTCATCGCGCGACTGCAACACGGCTACCTGCCTCTACTCCGCCGGGCGGTGCGCTTCCGCTATGCGACCGTGGCGGGCGCGGCGATCCTGTTCGTGCTCTGCGCCTCGCTGTTCCCCCGCCTCGGCTCCGAGTTCCTGCCCAAGTTAGACGAGGGCGCGATCTCGATCAACCCCGGCTACCTGCCCGGCATTTCGGTAGACACGGCGATCCAGCGGGCGACACTCGTCGAAAAAGTCATCCTCCAAAAATTCCCGGATGAAGTCAAAGGCGTCGCGACCCGCATCGGACGACCCGACATCGCCACCGACCCGATGCTCCTCTCGCAGCACGACATCTTCATCCCGCTCACACCCCGGTCCCACTGGAAGGCGGCGAAAACCAAAGCCGAACTGGTCGAGAAGATGGAGGCGGAAGTCGGCAAGATTCCCGGCATGAATGTCAGTTTCACCCAGCCTATCGAGATGCGGATGAGCGAAATGTCCGAGGGCGTCGGCATCCGTTCGGAAGTCGGCGCGAAGCTGTTCGGTCCCGACATCGCCGTGCTACAGGAAAAGGCGGTCCAGGTCGCGGACGTGATGCGCGGCGTTCAGGGCGGCGAGGATATTTCGGTCGAGGCGACGGCGGGCTTGCCGGTCTTGCAACTGCGCATCCGCCGCGACGAGATCGCCCGCTACGGCATCAACGTGTCCGACGTTCAGGAGATCATCGAAACCGCCATCGGCGGCGAGCGCGTCGGTCAGATCGCGGACGGCAACGCTCGGTTTGATATGACACTCCGTTTCGAGGAGCCGTACCGCCGCGACGCCGACGCCATCGGGCGGATCCTGGTCGGCGGTCCGAACAATCAGCGCGTCCCGCTCGCGCAACTCGCCGACATCGAGAGCATCGAGGGTCCGGTGCAGATCAGCCGCGACGGGGGCGAGCGGCGTATCGTCATCCAGGCGAACGTCCGGGGGCGCGACCTCGGCGGCTTCGTGGAAGAAGCGAAAGCGAAAGTCGAACGCCAGGTAAAATTACCATCGGGCTACTACCTCGAATGGGGCGGGCAGTACGAGCACCTACAATCCGGCAGATCCCGCCTGATGCTCGTCGTGCCGCTCACGTTCGCGCTCATCTTCCTGCTCCTGTTCCTCACCTACGGGCGCATCCCGGACGCGCTACGGGTTTTCACCGGTATCCCGTTCGCGATCAGCGGCGGCATCCTCGCCCTGTATCTGCGCGGCATGCCGTTCTCCATGTCGGCGGGCATCGGATTCATCGCTCTGTCCGGCGTCGCCGTACTCGCGGACATGGTCATGGTGCAGTACATCCGGCACAACCAGGAGCGGGGCATGCCGCTACGGGAAGCGGTGGAGGACGCCGCCGTAACCCGACTGCGCCCGGTCTTGATGACGGCGGCGGTAGCGGCTATCGGCTTCCTCCCCATGGCACTCTCCACCGGCACCGGCGCGGAGGTACAAAAGCCGCTCGCGACGGTAGTCATCGGCGGCTTGATCACCTCCACCCTTTTAACCCTGCTGGTACTACCCGCGTTATATACACTGGTGTCCGGTCGGCACGCATCCATCCCAAACGACAACAATAATACTCCCGAACCGCCGTTCTCTGGCGGGACTAGTCAACTACCGGTCGGCACCACCGACCTCCAAGGAAAGATATCCCAATGAAAAACAGTTCTTCTTACGCCGCTATCGCGGCTTTCTGCATCGCGGGACTTCTCGCGGGCTGTGCCCCGCAAGAAGCAAAAAACGCGGCAACCGCTCCCGTCACCATGCCAACCGCAACCACGGACGCCGTAAAAACCGTCGCGGTCGTCACCGGTCAGCCGAAAGGAAGCATCAAAGTGGGCGGACGCGCCATCTGCGCGGTCTGCGCCGTAAAAGAAGGCACCAAGGAGCCGGAGGAGATCAAAGACACCCTCGACTATAAAAACAAGACCTACGGCTTCTGCAACGAATCGGAAAAGGCGGAGTTCATCAGCGAACCCACGAAATACGCGCAGGCTGACTGATCGTCACGAGTCGTCGGGGCTTCCGGTCATCCGGGTAAATCGGCATGACCGGCGAGACAGGATGGAAAATCAACCTATAGGAGTTACGCCCGCTCCCGTGTTTTCTCCCTCCCCCGGGTACCCTCTGGGTGCCCGGGGGAGGGAGAAAACACGGGGGGCGAGGTCAAAACGAAACGACGTTTATGCTATAATTCGTGATCAAGCGGCAAGCATTTTCAACCAAGCGGCGGCGCGCGTTTCTCTAAAGCCAGTGGTAACCCGATCGAACGGATCCGAGTCCGCGGCGGATTCCGTCGCCCGCACACGCCGCTCCTGGTACGTGTCGCAACTCCCGGACACAAACGCATTAGAAACGAGGTCGCTGACGACTTGGAGCAGGAGCCGATAGACTTTCGACAACTGGGGGAGCACAGTAGCGAACGGATCGCCGTCCTCGACGCCGGGTTCCGCTACGCGTATGTCAACCCCGCGTTCGAGCGTCTGGTCGGGATGCAGCGCGAAGAGATACTCGGGCACTCACCCGCCGAACTATTCCCGCACCTCGCCGACAGTGAACGCGTCGCGCACCACGAACGGGCGATGCGAGAGCGCGTCGTGGTCGAGTTCGACACGTATTGTCCCCGGCAGGACCGCTGGGACCACGTCCGGTGCGTGCCGGAGCCGGGCGGCGGACTGATCGTCTTCTCCCGCGACGATCCGGGGCGCGAGCGTGCGGAACACCGACTGCAACGGCTCTTCGACTCGCGCGTGGTCGGCGTGATCTACTGGGACCTGGACACAGGACGCATCACCGACGCCAACGACGCCTTTCTTTCCATGGTGTGCTACACCCGCGACGACCTCGCGGCGGGTCGGCTCGACTTCCGCGCGATGACGCCGCCGGAGTGGACGGAGCGTAACGAACAGGGCGTGGCGGCAATCCGCGAACACGGTGCCGCGCCGACCTACGAGAAAGAGTATTTCCGCAAAGACGGCTCGCGCGTCCCGATCCTGATCGGCGGCACACGGTTCGAGGAGTCGGGAAGCGAAGGTTTCTCCTACATACTCGACATCACCGAGCGCAAGCAACTAGAGCGCGAGCAGGAGCGGTTACTCGCCGAAGCGCGGGCGCTGGCCGAGCGCGAAGCCCTCATCAACCAGATCGGCGACGGCATCCGCCAATCGCTCGCCCCCGAGGAGATCGAACGGGTCGCCGTCGCCGCCCTCGGCAACGCACTCGCCGCCGATCGCTGCTACCTGATGGCGATAGACCTTCCCGCGAATTCGGTAGCCATCGCCCGCGACTGGTGCGCGGACGGCGTACCCTCCATGGCGGGACAACACCGCATCTCGGACATGGGCGTGGACCTCGCGGAACTGTTCGCGTCCGGCGAGACACTAATCGTGACAGACGCCCGCCCCGAAAGCGAGGGTCGACTCTCCGACCGGAACGCCGCCAATAACGAACGCGTCGGCGTCTCCTCGTTCCTGAACGTGCCGTTCTACGACGGGGACCGGCTGGTCGGCGCGCTCGGCGTCGCGATGACGCGCGGACAGCGCGACTGGGCACCGGAGGAAGTAACACTCGCCGAAACCGTCGCCGGACAACTGCGCCCGGTACTGGAAGCGGCACGGCTCCAGCGGCGGGAGCGCAACATCGCGCGTCAACTCCAGCAGGCGTTGCAACCGCCCGCCCCGTTCCTGATTCCGGGATTCCGGCTGGCGAGTCATTACAGTGCCGCGCTCGGCGAGGCGGAAGTCGGCGGCGATTTTCACGACACGTTCCCCCTCGACGACACCCGCTCCGTGCTGGTGGTCGCCGACCTTTCCGGAAAGGGACTCGACGCCGCCAGCCAGGTGGCGTCCGTGCGCAACCAACTGCGCTACGCCCTTTACACCGCCGACCTCGGCACGGACGGCGCACTGGCGACGGTGGTCGAGCGGTTGAACAGCGTTCTGGCACGGCACGAACTCCTGACCGGCTTCGCGACAGTGTTCGTAGCAATCTGGGACGACGCTGTCGGTACCCTGACGTATGTGAACGCCGGTCAGGAGCCCGCGCTGATCTGGCGGGCTTTCTCGAACGCGGTCGAGATGTTGCCTCCGACGGGGCCGGTGCTCGGCGGTTTTGTCGGCGGGAAATTTGCCCAGCGCACCGTCGCCTTAGCAGCGGGGGACGTGTGGATCGCGTTTTCGGACGGGATGACCGAGATCGGGCCGAGCCGGAAGGAACTTTTAGGTATCGAGGGCGTTGTGCCGTTGTTCGGTGAGTCCTGCCTAGCCGCCGGGGGCGTCGACGCGCCGGAGCCAATCCTCGGGCGGCTGATCTCGGCGGTAGAAGCCTTCGCGCGTGGCACAGGAATGCGGGATGATCTGTGCGCGCTCGTCGGTGTACGGGGCGGGATGTGAATAATAAAATCTTTTTTTGCGAGCAAGCATCTCCAGAGTGGGTATCAACATAATATGGATCGAAATAACAGCGACACGGGACAGGATAATGCCGGTGTCGGGACGCGGGAGACATCACAAGATACGGACGGAATAGGTCTTCAACCGCTTACGGCGGCACTGCTGGAATGCGTCACGCCCGCCGAAGTGGTGGAGGTGGTTGTCGGGCGGGGCGTTTCCGTGCTCGGCGCGGAGGCGGGGCTCGTCGTAATGGTCCGGGAGCGGCAGAGTATCGATGGCCAGGACTTCCTGGAGATAGTTGGGGCGCGGGGTTATTCGGAAGAGGTGTTGGCGTCCTGGGGGCGGTTCGCGCTCACCGATACTCTGCCGCTCTCGGATGCCGTGCGCGAGCAAACGCCACTCTTCTGGACGAGCCACGCCGCGATGAAAGCGAACTATCCAGAAATGTTTCGGCGCGGACCTACCCACCCCGTCAAAGCGTCCGTGTCGCTTCCGCTCGTCGTGCGCGGGCGCGCGTTGGGCGGTCTGCACTTCGCGTTCCCCGAGGAGCGCGAAGAGTTTAACGAGGCCGACCGTGCACTCCTGCAGGAAATGGCGCGCCAGTGTGCCCTCGCCCTCGACCGGGCATTGCTGCTACAGCAACTGGAAGAGACCCGGCAGCGTCAGGAGTTCCTGGCACGGGCGAGTGCGCTACTCGCCGAGTCGTTAGATTACCAGACCACGCTGGATGCCATCGCCCGCCTCGCGGTGCCGACGTTGTGCGATTGGGCGGCGGTGGACATAGTGGATGCCTCCAACGAAGGGGGTCCGCTGTTGAATCTGGCTGTGGCGCATGTCAACCCGGACGAAGTCGCCTGGGTGCGCGCGGCGCAACGACGATTTCCCGTGGATATGACGCAAACGGGACAGCCTATCGTACGCGTCATCTCCACGGGCGACACGGTGTTTCTGCCAGATATTCCCGAGGAGATTCTACTGGCCGCCGCGCAGGACGCCGAACACCTGCGCCTGATACGGCGGCTCGATTTACGCTCTTACATATGCGTGCCTTTGAACGCGCACGGGCATACGCTGGGCGCGGTGACGTTCGCCTCCAACCGCGGGTCGGGACGTATCTTCACCCCGGAGACGGTGAAACTCGTTGAGGAGTTGGGCCGCCGCGCCGCCGTTGCGGTGGACAACGCACGCCTGTACGCACAAGCGCAGCGCGAAGCCACCGAGCGACGCGAGGCGGAAGAGCGATTCCGATTCATGGCGAACAGTGCGCCGGTGTTGATCTGGACCAGCGGGACGGACGCTAAATGCGATTGGTTCAACAAGCCCTGGCTTTCTTATACGGGGCGCACGATGGAGCAGGAGGTCGGCGACGGCTGGGCGGACGGCGTTCATCCCGATGATTTCGCCCACTGCCTGAAGACGTACCGCGACTCTTTCAACGCACACCAACCCTTCACCATGGAGTACCGTCTGCGACGAAGCGACGGCGATTACCGCTGGCTGCTCGACAGTGGCGTGCCCGTGTTCGACGGCGAAGGCTCAGACCGCGCGTTCAAAGGCTACATCGGCTCCTGCGTGGATATCATGGAGATGAAACAGGGACAGATCGAGCGAGAGCAGTTATTGGCGGATCTTCGCGAGGCGAGTTTACGTCAGCGCCGGTTCCTCAAGGAAATGCTGGCGGGTTTTACGGAAGGGCGGCTGCGCTTGTGCTCTACGGAAGATGAGTTGCCCACGCCGTTGCCGCCGCAATCCGACCCGGTGGATTTGACTCCGACCTCGCTACGTCTGCTTCGCAAGCAACTGGAGGCGGTAGCGGAAGGGTTGAATTTCCCGAAAGAGCGGCTCGGCGATTTCCTCACCGCGTCGCATGAAGCGGCGATGAACGCCGTCCGGCACGGCGGCGGCGGCGCGGCGCGTATTCATGGCGACCGCGATACGGGTGTCGTTCAGGTCTGGGTAGCGGATCACGGACCGGGGATAGCGGAGGAGATGATCCATCGCGCTGTCGAGCAAGGCTTCACGACGGGCGGGTTCGGTCAGGGATTTTTCTACATGCAGTCCTGCGCCGACCGCCTGTACCTGCTCTCGGTCGCGGATGCGGGGACGACCGTGGTGTTGGAGATGGACCGTACCCCGCCCAAACCACGGTGGCTGGGCGAACCGGGCCTGCCGTAGCGTCATTCGCGCCCAGAACCGGGGGTAGTTGCTGATAAATTACCGATTCCGCTTCGCGCAACAGAAATCGTGCGACGACACGGCTACAACGGTTTGTTCCCGGCGTAGGAGCGCATCAATCTTCAGAACCGCATTCCGGGTGCCTTCGTTACTTCTTCCGGGTCACTCCGGGGTCTGTGTCGCGTTCAAAATCACTTCTATTTCGGTTGCCAGGGATTTCGCATCCGGGGTGACGGCGTTTTCGATCGTCTCGCGGATCTGTCCCAGAGACCGGCGACAGGTGTCGTCCCCCTCCTCGAATCGTTGCAGGTTGGCGGCGTCGGCGAGGTCCCGATTCCAGTGGTCCGTGATCCGCGCCGCGTCGGATTCGGAGCAGGTCCTTATGTGGACCGACTCGTGGCCCTCGCCGTCGCAAAAGATGACAGACCATATATCGCCTTTCTTGTTCGGTACGTATCGAAATCCTGCCATGACTTCTTGCTCCAATCGTCGTTGTTTGTTGTCGGTGTTTATCGGAGAGGGACTGCGTAAAAAGCGTGGTTGCGCGAATGCGGAACGGAACCCCGTTTTCGTAACCACACGCCGGTTTTTCGCGGCCCCAGCACGGAGTTGCCGCCTGCCGGATTTTCTTTCTATCCCTTGTTCTCGCGCCGCACCTGATCCCCGATGTGACGGGCGCGAGTACGATTCGGGATAAAAAGAGATGCTAAAACTGGGGCGAAAAGTGTTAGCGGTGATGGGACTGGTCGTGTGTTTCACAAGCGTTTTTCCTGATGTGTTGATCTGCTAACCAGACGGATGCACAAACCGTGCCGGACTTCTAGATCTGCCCGGAAAAAATTTATTGCGACCGCTATTATTTATAATTGGCAGAGGGGCAGGGTAACGGGAGAGCAATCTGTTCATTTTCTCGAACGCGGTAGCGGGGTATCATCCCGGATGGCGAGGAAGGTGGTGTTGAAAACCGGATGTTTTATCGGCAACATGCCCACCCACAATACTGGCAGCGACACAGGAAGTACCACTTGTCTTGGTCATCTGCCGGTATAGCGGATGTCGTAAAGGGATTTCAGCCGTGTCAACTCGCTACGCAGATTGGCGATGTTCGTCGGTTGGACCTCATAGGATTCGGCGGATGGGATGGCTTGTTCGACCTGTAGAAGAAAGGCACGAAGATCATAGCGCTGGGCTTGCAGGTCATTCAGAATGTTCTGCGGGTCGCCCCCTTTTGCCCGCAGACGGAGCAGGTCGTCCCGCTCCTTCTGATAGCCGCCCGATTGGAAATAGTCGACCGCCGCCCAGACAAATTCAGCCCGCAGGATTGCGGTCAGTCGGGTTTGCACATCGATATATGGGAATGAAAACAGCGGTCGGTTTTGCGTATCGACAATGAGGACTGCGTCATGGGTGTTATCTCTGATCGTCAGACCTAATGGAAACAATAACATATTCAGTTGCCCCTTCAGGTCAGCGAGCGACACGGCACAAGCAGAGCCGGGGCGTCTCCCCATCTCACAAATTTACAGCGTACGACTTCGGTTCCGTAATGACTAACGGAAACGGCGACCACTTTCCCAGGTGCTTCTCGGGCAGGAGCCGAGTCCGGAGGACCGAGGAGTCGCCCTAAAACGGATGCGCTGAACCTCATCCGTAATTCTCCTTTTATAGCAGACGACAAAAAAACATGCAATAACCGTGCCAGCACGGTATGTCTCGGGGGCGAACATAAAAATTTCTCGAATCCGGCACAGCAAGCCGCGTCTTGGGGCATTCGTACCGGCGGATGCGGATCTGTCAGGAGTACCGCAACGACTGTGGGTACGGGCAGGTTTGTTAAGCAGTCCGCACGTAGCGTGCGCCCCCCGCCACCTGCGAACATTACCATGCGCGATCCCGACGGCTACGTGATCCGCCACCGATGCGACAACCGCGCGTGCGTGAACCCCGCCCACCTCGAAGCGGGAATGTACATGGGAAACATGGGGCAGCCACTTCGGAGGCGGTCGCGGAGGTGTACGGGGTTGCTGCGCCGCCGGTGCGGATGATCTGGCGGCGGGAGGTGTGGGGGCACGTGTGAAGATCACGCAGCGATTCCACCTCGGGCGAGCGAGTGTGGGTCGGAACAGAAGTCACCCACACTGCCGCAGATCATCCTGCCCAAAAATGCCCCGTTGAATCTGACACCTACATCCGATCATCCGACTACTCCGGATCAGGTGCCTACCAAAGCCACCCGAGTACAGCGGTTGTGTAGGGACTAAGAGCGTGGCTTAGTTCGTTTTGCGACATCCTGTACAATGCCCAACAACTCATTCTTAACACTTTTCGGGCGTGATGATGATTCGATCATCGCCCGCGCGTCCTCGATGTCAGAGGCACCCAGGTCAGTGAGGATTTCTCTCGCCGCCCAGTTGGTTCGATTTGCGAGTGCCAGCAAAAAAACCTCCTTCCAGTTGGACTGGGGGTCGTTTAATCGGACGAACGTTTCCAGTTGCTTGTGAACATAGGATTCCGCGTCAAACTGTCGTTGGAGCCAGACAGCATCATCTACGGTGACCAAGCGAAATCTACAGGCATCATTGATGATGTCGGTGGTACTGTATGCCCATTCTCTGTGTGATACTAACAGTTCAAGCTCTTCACGCAGTAGCGGCAGCCTACTTTCGAGCCGCTTCTTCCAATCGCGGAAAAACTCGTGTTCTGCTTCCGCCCCTGTTTTTTCATTTCCCATGTTTAGCTGCTTTCGCGATTTTCTGTTGTCTGTCTTGCTGGCACGCTGGTCCAGTAAAAAAGTTCGGAGTGCATGTTGAGATGCCTGTCGCAAAACTCGTGACTGATTGTATTGTTGACGTTGAGCAGACTACGATAAGGCATCAGCGTTCAGTATCACGCTCGATAGCGTCACGCATCTTGCCACCCGCGCGGGCTTATGGTAGCATAGCACCGCGTGAAACTCCCGTTTCACCGCCATGGCTCCGTAGCTCAGCGGATTAGAGCATCGGTCTTCGGAACCGAGTGTCGGGGGTCTTCTGCAGTTTCCGTACGTGACGGATATGCAAAGTACCCTGCTCTAACATCTCACTCCTCCTGTTTCATACTCTGACGGCTCACAGTTCCACCCGTAGCGTACAGAAAGGTCAGTTGACCTATGAAACTTTCCGACGTTTTCGCCGATTATCTCCAATACCTAACGGTGGAGAAAGGTTGCACGAAGCGCACCGTCCAGTGCTATTCCTCATGGTCTAATCATTTCCAGAAGTGGCTCGTCGAAAATGGAAACGAATCGCCCACACTCGCCGACTTCAACACGCTCACTCTGAAACGGTACCTCTACCACATCTCGAAACGCGGCATCCGGCCACGGACTGTGAGGGCCGCCTTCTACCCGCTCAAGGGTTTGGGGGTCTACCTGAAGGGCCTTAATGCGATTGAGACTGACCCGTGTCAGCCGATAACGCTCCCGAAACTCGATGCCGCGCGGCGCGAGATGGTTTCTGATGCCTAGGTGAGGGCGCTACTCGCCGCCTGTGAGCGCCAGAGAAGTCCGGTGAAGGTGTCTAGGGACAGGGCTATAGTTTCCGTACTTGTTTACGGTGCGTTGCGTCGACAGGAGTGTCTCGACCTTCGCGTCGGTGACATCGGTCTCGACAAGGCCTGCATCATCGTCAGACAAGGCAAGGGGCAGAAGGGGCGGACGGTTTACCCACACGAAGAATGCATGAACGCGCTACGGGACTGGCTCGCCATGAGGCCAAAGGTAGATCACGACTACCTTTTCCCCTATGATAAGAAGCGCCGCGTCGAGAAGCAGGGCATTGCCCGAATAATAGAGGACGTGAAGTCGATTGCTGGCCTCGGCGACCATCACAACATCAAGCCCCACTCACTCCGCCACAATTGCGCCACGCGCCTCCTGCGGGCCGGCGCAGACATGCGGACGATCCAGTCGTTCCTCGGTCACAGCCACCTGTCTACCACCGCCATCTACTTGCACACCGACGAACAGCAGTTGCGGAATATCGCCAGTCTTGGAGGGCTGGGGGCAGCGGGAATCTCCATAGAGGCTCAGACGGCAGTAAGCGGCCACAAGCCCACCGGAACGGGTCCGGGGAGACGGCAGAGGTTTGACAGCGCGATAAGGTCAGGAAGGAAACCTGCGGGGTGACGGCGCGATGTTTGTCTTCCGCCTTCAGTCAGATAGAAGATGCGCACAACATGGGAAGTTTGGCGAAGAGGTTCAGGTTCCTATCGGAGATTGGGGCGTACCGTGCCTAAGATGAAGTCTGTGATATTTCCTGCATGGAACGACCCAACATTGTTCGCGCTTTTTAAACTGTCTGCCGGGGAATGCCATTCGTCGGATTGCTCGGCGTCCGACCCCGCGCCGGACGCGTCGGCTTATCGATCGCACTTCTGGCGCTACCGTGCGGCACCCTTCTGTCAGAACGATGCGGTTTCGAAACTGGTCTCTGGCGACGACTTTCACGGTCAACAGGGGCCGGCACGCTGGCCGCTACAGACCGTACCGACGGGGCGAAGCGGACAGGGCGCCGACGGCAGTACCGGCTCAGGAGCTACTTTAGGATTGCCGCCGTCCGAACCCCTTGCGGGCAACATGGGCTGTTTTACGGGCATTCCCAATAGAGGGCTTTGAAATTGCGGAACTGGCTTTGATGGAAAGCGACCAAGAGGGTGATTATTTCGCTCTCGGACAGAGAGCGGACGCGATTGCGGCAACACCTGTCACCGCTCGCCTGGGAACACATCAATTTATATATGGCGACAGAGCCGAAGGAATCAGAAGGGCAAATACAGGCCACTGAGACCCTTTTCCAAAGCTTAACGGGGTCTGACAATCATCGGAACGAAAACGGATTGTCAGACCCCATTACCATCGCGTGTTTTTTCGATCATGGTGCCTGCTGCCATGTTGTCAGGCAATCTCGGAGGAACCCCCGCCCCCGGTGAATCCGTGACCGCACGGTGCCTAAAGGGACGCCGATGAGATCCGCAATCGCCTGGTAGCTCTCCCCCCGGACGTCGCAGAGAATTATCACCTGCCGGTACGGATAGGGGAGCCCCTTCAGGGCACGAATGGTCATCGCGTTTTGTTCGGAGCGCATCGTACTGGTTTCCGGGTCAGGAACGGTAGTACCGCCCCCCAGGATTTTGCCCTGAGTGTCCATGTCGAACGTCGCATCGAACGATTGATGAGCCCGCGACAGCACATCCCCACGGCGGAGGTTGTTGCGGAATATATTGAGCTGAATCGTAGCCAGCCACCCTGCGACCGAATCCTCGCTGCGGAGCAGGTGTAGCCGCGTGTATGCCCGGATTAGCGTATCCTGAACCAGGTCTTCCGCCTCTGAGATGTTCCTTGTGAGACTTAAGGCGTGGCGGCGCAGTTGCACGCGGTGCGGTTCGACGAAACGCTCGTACTGCGCAGTCTTGGTACCGCTCGATAGCGTAGGTATGTCGCTGGTTTGCATAAATTTTCTCTCCGACGATACAGATTTTCTGTCCGTAATCGTCAT
Source organism: Armatimonadota bacterium (assembly GCA_014379275.1). Classification (GTDB taxonomy): domain Bacteria; phylum Armatimonadota; class Armatimonadia; order Armatimonadales; family Armatimonadaceae; genus JACMIU01. The sequence goes on from JACMMA010000414.1 coordinate 18,655, forward strand.
TTGCCTGCGCTCGCTGATAGGCTGTACGGGGCTGGTTCAGCAGGCGGTGCCGCTCTGGATCAGCCCCGCCTCGGCCTGAGCCAGCGGACCCGCCGCCGGTCCTGTTTCGACGGGGATTAAGTCTTCGCCGCAAGTGTTCTTAGAAGCGATCATCTTCAACTGCACGCGTACTGACAGGAAATGGCATACTGCTTCGGTACGTTCGTCCTGCACTCGCTCCAAACACACAAGCGCCTCTTGAGTAACGGGTTTCCGCTGCGGAACGAGGCGGAGTATCCCCGTGTGGGAAACTATCTAAAGAGGCGGGCGTCGCTTTCCCTTCCGGCGAGACGAAATTTTTTTGCTATATCTGCGTCGCTCCGCCGTCCACGAACAGCTCAATGCCGGTGATGTATCTGCTGTCGTCTGAGGCCAGAAACAGCACCGCTCCCGCAATCTCGTCCGGCGTGCCGGTACGGCTCAGTGGTGTGGTCGCGGCAGTCTGCGCCTTCATAGCGTCAATCTGAGCGTCGCTCAGACCGAGTTCATTTGATGTTCACGCCGAACACCTTCTCGAAGTGCGCTTCGGTGACCTGACCAAGTGACGCAAACTCGCCGAGACCCGCGTTGGCGAACAGGATGTCGAGTTCCCCTGCCTTTTCCCGGATCGTTTCAAAGAGGCGATCCAGATCGGGGAGGCGCCCAATATCGCCCTGAACACCTGCCGCGTTTTCGCCGGGCTGTTCGGCTCCCAGATTAAGTTCGCTCAGGCGGCGCCCGGTGATAAACACCATGGCTCCCTCGGCGACGAATCGCTGTGCGGTGGCGAAGCCGATACCGCTGGTGCCGCCGGTGATGAGAACTGTTTTGCCTTCGAATTTTTTCATGATGGTGCTTTCTTGTCTTTCGTGCCTGAGGGATTGAAACGGGAGTACTGCAGGAAACGGAAATGCAGCGGAACGGCATGAGCCGCCTGGATAGCCTGCTCAATATGGAACCCTACGATCCTCTGGGCGCCGGGGAAACGCGCAGCACGCTCCGGCTCCCACACTACTGCTGCTTGTCCCGTCAACTGCAGCGTGTTTCCTTGCTCAAAATTGAGGAACAGCAGGCCCGCGTTCGGATTGACGGTGATGTTTCCCAATGTGTTGAACATCGTGTTGCCGGAATAATCCGGCCACTCCAGGCTGGATGCGTCCCGCACCCGAACAAAGCCCGGATTGCCACCCCGGTGGGAGGCATCCGCCCCTCCACCCGGCACTGCGCTGGCAACAAAAAACGTGTCGGCCGTCGAGATCCACACGTGCTGCTCAGAAGTAAGGGCGTGGCCCCGTGTCACCCCGACGGTTCCGGTTTCATCGGAACCCACGCTCTGGTCAATTACTCGCTTCTGAATGTATTGGGGACAGTTGAAGTAAACTTCGCGGGCATGCACGATCAGGGTGCCTTCCGGCGTCACCTCCGCATGTCCGTTGAGCCGCATTCGTTCCCGCGTCTTCAAGTCGATGACCAGAATTCCCAGATCAAGGCGTGGCGCACCAGCGGCTGCTGCCGTACCAGCGGCGGCATTCACTATTCGACCGAGTGGATCACCTGAAGTCGGC
>JACMMA010000415.1 GCA_014379275.1 Armatimonadota bacterium
GCATTTCCATTAAGAGCGCGCCAAGCCGATTCTTGCCGGTGCCGTCCGTGCCGCAACCCCAGTAATAATCCCCGCTCGTCTTTTCGATGATCTCTTCGTCCCCGGTGGCGAGTAGCAAGGCGCGCAGTTCCGCATGCGTTTCGAACTTCGCGCGGATGGCGCGGCGCATGACATCGTCCTTGACCGCGTCCCAGTCTTCGCGTAGCGGTCGGTGCCGCTCGCGCCCGATCTCGGCGCAACGCATCGGCCTGGTAGCCTTTAATACCGCCTCGAAATCGTCCGGCGAATGCACGAATTTTTGCGCCTGGAAGTAATGCTCGCTGGTAGGAAAATACCGCGCGTCGAGGGTGAACCCATGCGGCGAAAAATTCGAGAAAACGCCGTATGGTTTCTCGGTTTGCAGGTAGAAATAGATCGCCATCGTATACGTGTGTCCTTGACACGTACTATATCGCACTGCCAACCCGCTTCGCTAAAGTGTTAAGGTCCGGCCAGTGCGCCGCGGGTAGCCGAATCGCCGCCCCCGTTACACGCGGTCACGGGGTGCGGCTTGTTAACGCGCCTTGCGGGCGGCATTCAGCGTGGCGATGCGCCGCGAGGTGAGCAGGAACTTGAGCTGTGCCATTTCCTCGTCGGTGATGGTATGCGGCTCCACGCCGTAGAGCCATCCCTCGACAACATCATGCACACGCTCCGGCGACCGCCGTTTTTCCGTCAGTTGTGCCAGAATGGAGAATCCGACGGCGCGAATGGAGGGCTCCGGCGAGCTGAGCAACCGGATCGCGGAGTCCATCACCGCGTCGTCCGTCCGGCTCAGGAGGAGCGACATCACGGGGCGCTGAATATCCGCGTGCTGGCGATGCGCGACGATCTTCTCCAGGCGTGGGATCTCCACATCGCCGAGCGGGAAGCGCCGCAACACATCCGCCGCGCGTTGGCGGACATTGGCGGCACCGTCGGAAAGAAGGGTGATCAGCAGATTCGTCCCCTCGCTCGTCCGCGGGCGTTTCCCCGCGAGCACTTCGGCGAGTTGCCACCGACCGTTCGCGCTCATTATCGGCAGGAACGGGTATAGGCGTGACAGCGGACGATCTTCCAGCAACCCGGGAAGCACATCGGCGAGGCGCGATTGTGCGGCGGGCCGCCGCGTCCAACCCCAGACGATAGGCTCCAGCTGTCGCTCTTTGACCGGAAATCGCAACAGGTTACGTGTGACCCGATCGAAAGTGCCGATCGAAACATGCGGCGCCGTGGCAGCAGTCTCTGTTTTGTGGTGGGGGGTGTCTGCCCCTTTATCGATCGCCACGCGCGTGCCGATGCTGGCAACGAAGCCGCGCAGTGCCCCGAGAAGACCGACTTCCCGTCCTAATTCTTTTCGCTCCGCATCCGAAACGGCGGGAATCACCGCCGGGAACGACCCACTGATTTCGCCGACCGGGACAGTGCGGGCGTGTTTCGTATTCCAGTCGATCGTGCCGAAAGCGAACGTGGCGATGCGCAAGTCGGGATCGTCCAGAGTACCCAAGAGCAGCGTTTCGGCTTCCGGCAGACGCACCTGCGAGAGGAGATACGCCGCCGCGAACCGGCACTCCACATGCGACCCGGTGAGCTGGCGCGACGCCAGCGCGACGGCATGGCGGACGTCCATAAATGCCGCGCACCATAGGGCGTAGTAGACCGTAGCGCCGTCATGCGAGTTGAAAATCGCCTTTTCCCGAGAAACGTCCCCCGTGAGGAACGACTCGATCTGTTCCAGAGTCGTGTTCCCGGCGGCAAGCGAGAATCCTTCCTCCTCGACCCCGAGCCATCCGATCACGGTTTTTATGACGTCCGGAAAGCGGAGCAGGTTATTCTCACGGATCACGGCGAGTAGCCGGGCAAACGCGGCGGGGTGCGCCTCCCCGGCGACATCCAGTATCTGCCGCCGGACCGCGATATCCTCGCCCGACTCGGCGAGCATCCGCGCCAGATACTGCCAACCCTCGGGGCGTGACGACGATAGCAGGGCGCGGACCACATGCCGCCCCATGGTTCCGACAGGATGCTCCCCCCGCGCCGAAAGAAGCAAGACTTCCTGTATCGCGTTCCCTTGCGACGGGTCACTGCGGTCTATCGCCGTGGAAAGTATCGCCCCCAGCCGGTCGCCGATCAGCGCACGGCTGTTCTCACTGCCCAGGTACGGCGCGTATGTCGCGAACCAGATCGGGTCCTGCTCGCAGTACCGTCCGACGCCGAAGTGCGGGGAATCGGAAAGCAGGCTTTGTAGCTGCTGGAGCCGCCCGGAGCGGCTAGTTTCCGTGTTATACAGAAGCCGGAACGGGCGCGGATTCCAGCCCACATGGTGCAGCGGTGAAATCTCGGGCGACCACCAGCGCGCCATCGCCGGGCCTAGTTTAGGGAAAAAAGCGCAGAAAAGCTGCTCGCGCTCCGGCACCGTGATCGCGTCGCAGAGGGCGGCAGCTTCCGCCTGCGCCTCGACGCGCCCCGGCGACGTACGGTAGGAAGTGAACGGTTTGCCATCCAGGTCGCAACCAAGCAGTGAGAACGCGGCGGCGCGTAGTGCGGGCGGTAGATCCTGCGCCCGTTTCACCTGGGCGGTGAGCGGATGGACGGTAGTCGCGTCGCGCAAATGCGCCTGCGCCGTTTGCGAATCAATCATGAGAAAACTTCACCTTCTATCCCCTGTACGTAAGGAATTAAAGCATCTTGTCTCGTCTGTCACGAGGTCAGGCAAGCCGACACGCAGACTGTTACAATTGTCGCTATTATACTGCCTAAAGTTTGTGAAAGACAGAAATACCCTGGCCGTCCCTTCCCCGATTTTGAGCGGGCTGAAGGCGGGTTGCCGTATTGCCACCAAAAAAGGGTTGACGGACCGGGTACACTGCCTCCGTACAAGACATGTCTGCAAACGCCTTCTGGAATATAGCCTTCGGAGCTTACCGGTTCGCCGTCAACCGCGGCGACCTGACGTACCGTTTGCAGGAGACCGAAACCGGAACGCTTTGGGCGGACGGAGTCTGTCTCGGTACCATCGAAATTATCGAACGCGAGACGGCGACCGCGACCCGTTATTCTTTCGGCGACCTGAAGCTTATCTCGCTTTCCGAAAAGTCGGGGGCAACTGGTAAGCGTATCCTTTTCGGTTTGGACGCCCCGGGACGTATCCCGGTGGACGTTTACCTGACCTGCACCGAGCGTGAGATTCAACTGACCGTCGAGGCGAGCCGGGACACGAAGACGCACCAGGTCGGCGAGATCGTCCTTTTCCCCGGTCTGTGTGCGGTCGCGGAGGATGGCGAATCGCATTTAGTCATCCCCCACCGCGAAGGCATAATCCTGCGGGCGGAGGAGGCGCCGGAAGGAACGACCCCTCTGCGAATATGGGAGGGAGACACCGGGCTGACAATGCCGTTTGTGGGGGCGGTCCGGGTTTTAGATGCCGGGGTCCGCTCCGCGCTCGCTTTGTTAACCGATTCCGCTTACGGCGTCGCCGATCTGTCGCGCGCCGCCGATTCCGCGCAATTGGACCTGCGCTACGCGCGCGACCCGGAACGTCGCCGTCTGGATATGCGCGTGGTGTTGATGCCGGGAGGCGATCACGTCAGCATCGCGCGCGCCTACCGTGACCGGATCATCGGCGAGGGCGGGCACGTAACATTGCGGAAGAAAACGCGCGAGAAACCCGCGTTAGTGGCGTGGCTGGATGGGGACGAAACGGCCGCCGTGGTTCGTAGACAAGTCACTTTGCCGCCGGATAAAAACCGATGGATAGCGATGGAGGAGGCGATACAGGACGCCCGGGATAATGTCCCGAAAAACACGGTGTACATCGCCGACTTGTGCGGGGATTGGACGGTCCCGTTTGTGGACGCTTGGCGCTATGTCGCCCCGCCGCGCTTCGGCGTTGCGGTCCCGCTCCTCGGCGTCGTGCACCACGACGCGACGCCACTCTGCTTCGACACTCTGGCGAACAACGGGAAATCGTTTCTTCGCGCGCTTCTTTATCTGGCGCCCCCGGTCCCGCCGCACACACCGCCATCGCACGTCGGTGTGCTCCACCCACTCCACGCCCTTTCCTTCGGCGCGTTCCTGACCGAACACCGCTTCCTGACACCTGATTCCGCCGTGGAGGAGGCCCGCTACTCGAACGGTGCGCGCATCGTCATCAACGGGAGTGCGGTCGAGGATTACGAGACCGAGGAACTGCACCTGCCTCCGCTCGGCTTTCTGGCCGCCCACCCGCAGATGATCGCCTATTACGCGCTGCGCGTCAAAGAAGAAACGTTCGACGAACCGGCGTGGCGGGTTCAAAAAAGCCAGGATGGAAAGCGTCTCGAAGAATCGGCGGTGGTGCAACGTTATCTGTTCGGCTTGGGCGGGGAATTACGTTCCTCCGCTGGGAGCGCGATCGCGCAGGGGGCACCCGGAGTTCCTTCGGAACATGGAGAGTGACGTTCCTCGGCAGATCGCACAATCACCTTAATCCGCAGGGTTACCAGGTGCCGCACTTCCACCGGAGGAACGAACTTCCCCGCTAAACCGCATTTCCAGAACGATCGGTTTGGGGACCGCCGATGCTCCCTTCGCCGATGTTTCGCACGTGTCGGAACCGCATGAGCCGCCGCAACCGCCCCCGGAGGAACCGCAGTCACCGCAGGCGCGCGCGGGGCGCACGTCGGACGCGGGCAATGTTACCGTGCGCGTGTCCTCCTCCGTGCGAATCTGTACGGTGACCCGCTCGGCAAAAATGTTCACGTCTGTCACTGCCCCGCGTTCGCCCGATGGTAGCGAGACGGTCATGCCGACGTGCGGAAGCTTTTCCTTCGCCTCGACATAAACGTCGTGCTCGAAGCGTAGGCAGCACATGAGTTTCCCGCACACGCCGCTAAACTTCGAAGGGTTCAGAAACAGCGACTGATCTTTCGCCATCTTCATGGAAACCGGGGCGAAATCGCGCAGGAACGTCGTACAACAAAGGGGGCGCCCGCACGGACCGTACCCGCCCAGGGCTTGCGCGTGGTCGCGCGATCCGACCTGATGCAAATGAACACGCATCTTGACCGCCGTCGCGGTGTCCTTGACCAGTTGCCGGAAATCCACCCGCGATTCGGCGACAAAATAAAAGGTGACGCCGCTCCCGTCGAACGCCACCTCAACGTCGGTCAGTTTTATCGGGAGTCGCAGAGCGTCGGCGCGCTGGCGGCAGGTTTCCATCGCCTCCACCCCTTGCTTCTGCCGTTTCTCCCACTGCCGCAGATCCGCCTCGGTGGCGCGGCGAAGTAGCCGAAAGGAACCGGGCGCGTCCGTTGCGGCTCCGGCGACATCGCGTAGTATTTTCACCTCGCCGCACTCGGCACCGCGATCCGTCTCGCCGACAACCCGATCCCCGATGACCACCGCGTCGGGCAGATCGTCTGCCGCATAGTAGTGGAGTTTGCCGATTTTCCGGAACGTCACGCCGACGAGGGTAGCCATGAATCCGCTCTAACTTCCTGGCTTCTTGAAAAGCCGCGTGAACCAGTTCCCCGAATCGTTGCCGCCGCCGCTGGGTGAAGCCGAGCCTTTATCACCACTGCTGTTGGCTGGTCGTGCTGGTGTCGCCACAGCTTTTTTCGCCATTTCCTCGTGTGCCCGCGCCAGGGCGGATGTTTCCACTTCCGCCGTAGGGATCGGTTGATTGAGCGACAAACCGACGACACGGGCGGTACGGGCGAGGGATGCGACCTCGGCTCGCTCGGCGTCTGTCAGCGATGCCAACACCTCCGGGGGAGCGGGTTTGCCCTCGTACAGCGCGTCGAGCGCGACGCGCATCGGTTCAGAGATCGAGATGCTCATATCGTTTCTTTGTCGTCGGTCCGGTCTGGTTTGTTTGCGATTGAGCGACGGACGCGGACGGATTCACCGCCTGTGCGCTCTGCCGCCACTCCTGCACCGACGCGGAATCAATCGCACCGGTGATCAACGATTTGCGTAGATTCACCAAAGCCCGATGTAGAAGTGATTTAATCGCGCCCTCGGTGCGGTTCAAAGCGAGAGCGATCTCCTTCAACGGTAAATCGCTCCCGAATCGGAGCAGAACCGCTTCGGCCTGGTCCGCCGGAAGCATGGCGACCGCGGCGCGCACCAGTGCCTGCGTTTCGGCGCGTTCCGCCATCGCGTGCGGGTCCGGCGAGTCCGTGCCGGGAATCGCTTCGAGCAGGGAACGTACCTGATCCGCCGTTTCGCCGTCGAGCGACAGGAAGGACACGCCCGCGGTCCGCCGTGCCTGGTCATGCACCAGATTGGTGGCGATGCGTGATAGCCATGGGAACAGCGATTCTCCCTGAAACCGAAACTGCGGCAAGTGCGCGATAGCCTTCACGAACGTTTCCGCGGCGACATCCTCGGCGTCCTGCGTGTTGCGGCAACGATAGATGGCGAGTCGGTAAATCCGGGCGTAATACCGCTTGTGCAACACCGTGAACGCTTCCCTGTCCCCGGCGACCGTCCGCTCCACGAGCGTCCGGTCGCTCGGCCCGGTAATCTCCAAACCCGCCAAAAAATCGTCGGTCATTGAGTCTGCCGCTAGTTTACCCGCAAGGAAGCGTTATTCCTGCCGGGGCGTCGCCGGGATATACTGTATTCGAGAACCGTCATGCCACTCGACTATCGCATTAATGTTCCTGTCCGCACCAAGGATTTCGCCGCGCTGCTCACTAGTTCCGGCATCCGGCGTCCGACTGCCGACCTACCCCGCCTGCGCAAAATGCTGGACAACGCCAACCGCGTTGTGACCGCCTGGAACGGTGAAACACTGGTCGGTATCGCCCGTGCCCTGACCGATTACGCTTACTGCTGTTACCTGTCGGACCTCGCTGTCGCCGCCGAATATCAGAGGGAAGGCATCGGGCGGGGCTGATAGAACGGCTTCGCGCCGAAATCGACGACGGAGTCAGCCTGGTCCTGTTATCCGCGCCGGGAGCGATGGCATATTATCCCAAAGTCGGTTTCGAGCCAGCGTAAAACGGCTGGATCATCAAAAGGAAGCGTTAGAAAGGCATGTCCACCTTTCCGATTTTTTACGAAGCGGTGACACTTCGTCCCGCAACGGATGACGACGCGCCGGCGGTCGCCGACGTGTATTTGGCGTCACGCCGGGCCTACGTGCCATTCGCCCCGCTCGCTCATGAAGATGGGGACGTTCGCGGCTGGATCCGGGACGTGTTGATTTCTGCCGGGCAGGTCGCGATCGCCGAGGAAGCGGGCAGGGTAGTCGGCATGATGGCACTATCGCGGGACGACGAGAGCGGGTGGATAGACCATGTTTATCTTCTACCGGGAACGACTGGGCGCGGAATTGGTTCGCTGTTCGTGACGGGGGCGAAAGCCGAACTCGGTTCGCCGATCCGCCTGTACACGTTCCAGGAAAATCACGGGGCGCGTCGCTTTTACGAGCGCCACGGCTTTGTCGCGATCTCGTTCGGCGACGGCTCGGGTAACGAAGAGAAATGTCCCGATGTTTTGTACGAGTGGCGTGCCCCGTCGCGCGACGCCGCTCCGAAGCCGCTGACCGAAACCAACCCTTAACTCCGCGACCCGCGCGTGGTAGCACGGAGGATTTGGGGGGATATGTGCCAGTCCTCCGTGTTCGAAAGCGCACGCGGGTTGCCAAAACCGCCGCGCTGAACTGTCTGCCAGATCCGAGGGATGTCGCAAGGCGCCGGAGGCGGGCGATAGACCAATTCCGTGCGAACGGGTGATTCATCACCGCCTAAACGCCTTCGACGGGTGGTGTGATGGGACGAGGGAGGCCGAACGACATGTGTTTCCTGTGGGGATGCACCGCCGAAGGCGTTCTACCGTACTGTTTATGGCACGTGACCTATCGGCAACACCCCCAACTCCTGCACTCGCGGACGGGCGACGCGCACCATACCGACCGCCTCCAGTGTGCCCGTAATCGGCGTGGAAATGTCTATGAGTTCGACCGCGCGGGCAAGTTTTTCCTTAGACAGGCTTAGTGCCAGCGTGCTATGTGGTACCCAGCCGCCGGGTGCGTAGTATGGCGACACCGACGCGCACAACGGAAACACCAACCGGTGGTGCCTTTCGTGAAGGTCCAGCAATGCGCCGGTGGCGGTCGGGGCGAGAAACAAAGTGTGATGCGCCTTCCCGCCGAAATAGCCCACACTCGTAAACGCGATTTCCAGCGGTTCGGATCGCGCGGCGAAGTCACGGAGTGCGGGCAGATATTCCTCCAACCTCAGGTCCCGGCAACCAGAAAGGGTAATGTGGGGACGCCAACCTGCGGCAGACATTTCGTCGGAAATGCCTGCCCCGGCGATGGCGTCCCATATTCGACGTACGGCGGCGTCCGTGTCTGCGTCGAAGTAGAGGCACACGGCGCAGTTATCGGCGACGCCAGGTATGCTTTTGCTGTCGCTCATGGGGAATGGTTCGTTGCAGTGCGCCGGTTCTCCTTTGCTTCGTCGGGACATACCCGAGTGCGGGAATGGGGGGGCGCTGAGGGTGTGCGCTGCAAACCGGGTATGTTCCCCCTGTGACTGCCGCCGATACTGACCGAGTTTACGCACTTCTGGAACGCTACGCCTGGAATGTTACCGCCTATCAGATCGTGAACCCCGGCATGGAACACTGGTTTTCGGCGGGCGGCGACGCCGTCATCGGATATATGCGTCGGTGCGGCAAGCGGGTCGTTGCCGGGGCACCGGTCTGTTCCGAGGAAAGGCTGAGCGCGGTCCTCGCCGAATGGGAAGCCGACTGCGCGAAGCACCGGGAAGGCCCCGCCTACTTCGGTGCCGCCGGACGATTATTCGACCGCCTGTCGCGTCGCGACGATCACAGCACGATTATTCTGGGGGCGCAACCGGTGTGGAACCCGCAACGATGGCCGGAACCCGGCGCGATGCGTGCGTCGCTCCGGGCGCAACTTTCGCGGGCGCGCAACAAAGGAGTCACGGTCCAAGAATGGAGTGTGCGCGACGCGGGATCGTCTCCGGAACTGCGCCGCGTTTTGAGCGAATGGCTTGCGCAAAAGCCGCTGCCATCGCTACACTTTCTGGTCGAACCGCAGACACTATCCAACCTGCGCGACAAGCGCATATTCGTCGCCGAGCGAAACGGCATCCCGGTCGGCTTCCTGAACGCGGCACCGGTCCCGGCGCGGAATGGCTGGCTGACGGAACAGTTCGTCCGCGGCGCGAACGCCCCGAACGGCACCGTGGAACTGCTTGTGGACAACGCTGTTCGTGCCCTTGCTGCGGGCGGCGCGGAGTACGTGACGATGGGACTCGTGCCTCTCTCGTCGCATAGCCGCGACACGGCGTATCGCAATCC
>JACMMA010000416.1 GCA_014379275.1 Armatimonadota bacterium
CCCGCTCCTGAGGAGCGGGGGTGGGGGCACTCATCAAATCAATCAACGGCATCTCCTTCAAATCTTTCTATATAGGGCATCCCGGCTTCCGCACCGGCGATACCAACAAGCGCAACACACGCCGCGCCCACGACGGAACTATTCGTACCCAGTTTGGCGGCGACAATCGGCGTATCGCGGAAAATCGGCAGGGTATTCTCACCGAACACTTTTCGTGCGGGCTCCAGAAGCAATTCGCCCAGATCGGCGAGTCCGCCGCCGATCACGAACCGCTCCGTGTCCAGAATATTGGCGAGCGATGCGAGACCGATACCCAGATTTGTTCCCACGATGCGAACCGCCGTCGATGCCGCCGAGTCGTCTCCCCTCAATGCGGCCTCGCCGACACTCACTCCGGTGATCGGCTCGCACAATGAGCCGGGACTCTGACGCAATAGTTTGGAAAATTGATAGGTTTGCGCTAACGCCTTACCATTCGTTGCGTCCTCGAACGTATAATAGCCGTCCCCCTCGACCGCGCCGAACATCAAATGCCCCAACTCACCGCCGGTGCCGCGCTTGCCCCGGTGCAGTTTGCCGTTCGTGACGATTGCGCCGCCGACGCCGGTGCCGAGGGCGATGAAAACTGCGTCTGTTGCGCCGCGACCCGCACCGAAGCGGTGTTCGCCGAGTGCGAACGCGTTCACGTCGTTGTCGGCGAACGCGGGGACATGGAAGGCTTCGGCGAACGCTTCGGCGAGGCGCGTGCCTGCCCAGCCGGGCAGAATGTCGGTCGCGGAAAGCACGACGCCGGTCCGGTAGTCGATCTGCCCGCCCGCGCCGATGCCGACCGCATCAATGGCGACATTCGCGGATGCGATGACGTGTTTCGCGTGCGCGAGGGCGCGGGCGAGGATGGCGGGACCGCCTTCCTGTGCGTTCGTCGGGGTGCGCTCGGAATACAAAACCGCGCCGGTCTCGCTGTCCACCACGCCCGCCGCGATCTTGGTGCCGCCGATGTCCACCCCTAACACCCTCATCCGCCGCGCACTGCTTTCGCGAAACGCGCCGTGATCTGTTGCGGGCGCGTAATCGCCCCGCCGACGACCACCGCGAACGCGCCCGCGTCGAGCGCCTGTCGCGCCTGCTCCGGCGTGTGAATCCGTCCCTCGGCGATCACCGGGACCGGCAACTCCAGCGCCATCAGCCGAGCGATCAGGCCGAAGTCGGGACCGTCGAGGCGCGGCGACTCGTCGGTTCGCGGCGACTGCGTCTCCGCTGTGTAACCCGACAATGTCGTCGAAACGCAGTCCGCGCCGGCGTCGATCGCGGCGACCGCGGACGTGACGCTATCGATGTCCGCCATGACCAGTTTGCCGGTCGCTTCTTTGACCGCGCGAATCAGATCCGCCGTGGCGCGGTCCTCGGGATGCGGCCGAAGTGTCGCGTCCAGCGCGATAATGTCCGCGCCCGCGTCCGCGACCGCCTGAGCGTCCTGGAGGCGGGGGGTGATATAGACAGTCGTTTCGTAGCCGGGGAGCGAAACTTTCCACAGTCCGATGATCGGCAGACCCGGCACCGCCTCCCTGATCGCGCGGATATCGTCCGGCGACTCGCACCGAATCCCGACCGCGCCGCCTTCCCGCGCGGCGACCGCCATCCGCGCCATGATGAACGAGCTGTGTAGCGGTTCGCCCGGTTGCGCCTGGCAGGAGACGATCAAGCCGCCCCGTAGCGCGGTCAGTGGTGAGTTATCAGTAGAAAGCAACATCGTGGAAGAATAATTGGTATAGAACGCCCCCGCATTGTACGGCGCGTAAGGCACTCTCGGCAACGTGGCGGTGGGTGACAACCCCCGAACCGCCCCCTTTTCTGGAGATCGCCGCGTATGCGCCGGAACACTTTCCGAAGGCGTCTAGGGTAGATAAGCGCCGTTATTTCGTAATCGTCCCTGCACCG